>JAEYXR010000035.1 GCA_023431215.1 Bacillota bacterium | reverse complement strand
CTTTCATTCTATACTTAACGCCTGCGATAAAGGCGATTACAGCAGCAACAGCAAATGAAATAACTCCACACACTACAAGGCGCAATAATTCATTTGAATTCATTGTTTCTTTTTCGTTCCTCCTTTTTTTAAATTTTGCGCTTTTTTCAAATATAACCTTTAGCGGCACCTGCCGGGGCAGCGCCACATTAATAAAACTGCTTGCTGTTTAATAATTGGCCATGCTGCTTGCGGCAGCGGCCTTTTGATTTTTATGCGTCGGCCAAAAGCCAATGCAAAATAAATAAATCTGTCTTAAGACAGTTTTATTAAAACAGTTTCACCGTTTTATTATCACTGCCTGCTTGGCAGTTTTGATAGTTGCGCAGATACTTGACGGGCACGCGCGGTTGGCATTTGCTGCTAGGGCAGCAGGGGCAATTTAATAAAAGCAATTTGTCTTATTAAAACTGCATGAAAAATGCACGATGGTAAGTGTAAAATTCAACTACAAATACCCATATTATTTTAAGGCTTGATGGGCAAATTGTCAAGAAATTTGTAACTTAAACCCAAAGACTTCTGGTTATCTCCGCCAAACTGCCTAAAAACGATTGTAAACTTGCAAAAAAGAGGTTGACAAAGACATTTTGCAGTGCTAGAGTGTAGCTTATACAAACAAATATTTTAATTTCGCTGACGGAGAAGCCATGCGGGCAATAAACTTTGTTTCAGAGAGCAGTGGGCACAGGCTGCAACCCACCGCCAAAGCAGAACGCTACGGCTACCACTCCCGAGTGCTGCGGAAAACACCCCTTGGGTGCCCAACGCAGCCGTTTGGGTCGCGTTATTGACCCCAAGAGAGGCACACTGTTTTGGAGTGCAATTCAGGTGGAACCGTGGAGTAATGACTTCACCCTGTTTTTTGGGGTGGAGTTTTTTTGTTATTATTTTTTATAATAACAAATGATATCACAGAATACGCGTAAGTCCTTGCTTCCATGCGTAAACACTCTTGTAGTCGGGTAATACTTTATTTGTATTCTGCTAAACCGCGCCACATGCATTTTTACCATTTTAACTGCAAGCAACTAATTTTAACATAGAATAGCTAAGGAGGATTAGTCAAGATGATTAATATTACACTAAAGGGCGGCACTGTTAAGGAATATGAAAATCCTGTTATGGCTGCTGACGTAGCAAAAGACTTGGGCATGGGCCTTTATAAGGCTGCCTGCTCGGTACGCATTGACGGCGCACATAAAGACCTGCGCACCATCATTGACAAAGACTGCACTCTGGAGATTCTTACCTTTGAGGACAAGGACGGCCAGTGGGCATTCAACCACACTGCATCTCATATTCTGGCACAGGCTGTGCTGCGGCTGTATCCCAACACCAAATTTGCCATCGGTCCTGCCATTGACAACGGCTTTTACTATGATTTTGATGTGGAAACTCCCTTTTCTGCCGATGACCTTGCCAAAATTGAGGCTGAGATGACCAAGATTGTTAAGGAAGGTCTGGCCTTGGAGCGTTTTGAACTGAGCGTAGCCGAAGCCAAAGAGCTGATGAAAGATCAGCCCTATAAGCTGGAGCTTATTGAAGAGCATGCCGGCAAGGGTGAAAACATCACCTTCTACCGTCAGGGTGAATTTACCGACCTGTGCGCCGGCCCTCATCTGCTTTCCGTTGCCCCTGTTAAAGCTGTAAAGCTGACTGCCTGTACAGGTGCTTACTGGCGCGGCAATGAGAAAAACAAAATGCTCTGCCGTGTTTACGGTACAGCCTTCCCCAAAAAAAGCGAGCTGGAAGCTTATCTTGAGCAGGTGGAAGAAGCCAAAAAGCGCGACCACAACAAGCTGGGCCGCGAGCTGGAGCTGTTTACCACCTCCGACCTCATTGGCCAGGGTCTGCCTATCCTGCTGCCCAAGGGTGCCAAAATCATTCAGATTCTGCAGCGCTTTGTAGAAGATGAAGAGGCACGCCGGGGCTGGCAGCTTACCAAAACCCCCCTTATGGCCAAAAGCGACCTTTATAAGGTTTCCGGCCACTGGGACCATTACAAAGACGGCATGTTTGTCATGGGTGATGAGGCTGTGGACAAAGAAGTTTTTGCCCTGCGCCCCATGACCTGCCCCTTCCAGTATCAGGCATACCTCAACCGCGGCCGCTCCTACCGTGACCTGCCCCTGCGTTACGATGAAACCTCTACCCTGTTCCGTAACGAGTCCTCCGGTGAAATGCACGGTTTGATCCGCGTTCGCCAGTTTACCATTTCCGAGGGTCACCTCATGTGCACACCGGAACAGCTGGAAGATGAATTTAAGGGCTGCCTGGAGCTGGCTATTGATATGCTCAAAACCCTTGGCCTTTACGAGGACGTTTCCTACCGTTTCTCTCAGTGGGACCCCGAAGACAAAGAAAAATATATTGGCACTCCCGAGCAGTGGGATGAAGCCCAGAGTGTCATGAAGAAAATTCTTGACCATTTGGAAATTCCCTATGTCATCGGTATTGGCGAGGCGGCCTTCTATGGTCCCAAGCTGGATATTCAAATTAAAAACGTACACGGCAAGGAAGATACCCTTATCACCATCCAGATTGACCAAATGCTGGCCGAAAAGTTTGGCATGGAGTATACCGACCGTGACGGACAAAAGAAAAATCCCTATATCATCCACCGCACCTCCTTGGGCTGCTACGAGCGTACACTGGCACTGCTTATTGAAAAATACGCCGGTGCATTCCCCATGTGGCTGGCTCCCGTTCAGGTTAAACTGCTGCCCATTGCCGACCGTCATCTGGATTATTTGTACGAGTGCAAAAAGGCACTGGAAGCAAAGGGTATCCGTTGTGAGGTAGATAACCGCAGCGAAAAAATCGGCTACAAAATTCGCGAAGCCCAGCTGGAAAAGGTTCCTTATATGCTGGTGGTGGGTGACAAGGATATTGAAAACAATACCGTTTCTGTCCGTTCCCGCAAGGACGGTGACAAGGGCGCAATGAATTTGAACGACTTCATTGCGGCGGCAGTGGAGGAAATTGAAACCAAAGCACGCTGATTTTGCCGCATAGGCAGCATAATCTAACATTTTTAACAGCAAAGCCCAGCACCTGTGGAAAAACATAGGTGCCGGGCTTTTTAATTTTTTCCTAATAACTCTTTTTCATGCAATCTTCACCTGCATTCATATGAAGTTAACAAAATTTATCAAGGACAAGTGTATAATAGTAAGCTGTACCGCAGCCTAAAATTACCTGCCTGTGCAGGCAGCTTTGTTTCTTGCTTTTTTTTGTAAAAAAACTTATAATCATCATGTATATCTTTGCCTTTACACAAATCAGCAGCCGTCCGACAAACGCCGTACGACTCCAAGGTGCACAGCTTTTACAGGGCTATAAAGGCTTTTGTAGATACAATGTGTATTGTAATCCACATTTAAGCCCCTCTCCTGCGCCCATAGACCTGTGTCCTGCCTAACCGCTGCTGCATTGGCAATCATCCTTGAAACATATGACAGAACTTTGGGCAGCAAACCGGTTTTTATGGCTCACCGCAGGCTAAGCGAAAGACAGCCCGGACCATATGCTGCTTTTTAAACTCTAAATGTTGGTGCAAAAGGAATTATTTTAAGCTTTTTGCCCAAAATTCTCGAAAGGAGCTGATGTTTTGGCAGATCCGACGAAGAAAAAAAACCACGGTTGGAACCGTTCTGACGATACGATTTTATCTCCGGCATCCAAAGAGTCCTCACCTAAAAACTCTATGTCAAAGAATGAGGGAGCGCTTTACCCTGCCGATGACGCCTTGTTTTCACAGCCCGGGTCAGAATCTACCGCCACCGCAACCATACCAACCCAGGAAGATCCTGTGGAGCAGGATGCTGTATTGGCTGAAGAAGCCAGCCTGCCTGCACAAAATGATCTTTTAGATGCCGGTGAGGTTGTTGCCTCACAAATTTCTGAAAACTCGGTACTGGACTGGCAGCAAAAAGAGAAAGAAACAAAGCCAAAAAGAATCAAAAATGGCAAAGCAAGAAAATCCGCTGTTGCACGTCTTGCCCACAGTTATCAAAATAAGGTGGGTGTGCAGCATAAAGGTGAAGATATGCAGCACTGGTTATATACCGAGTGCTATTTTATCGGCATTCAGCTCATGCGTGACGGCATCAGTACCAAGCGCAAGCTGCTGGACATGTGGCGGCTGATTTGTCGGTATGTACCCGCATTTGTGCAAAAGCAGCGCGCTTTTTGGCTGCGCCGATGGGATGATTTTTCTGATGCGGCCCTTGCTCCTTTTAAAGAAATTTCTAAAAAAACCACGCTGCTGCGCATCTCTATGAGCAAGCTGAAGCGAGGCGGCGCAAAGCCTTCCCCAAAAATTCGTGCGCGGCTGTTTCTATCTTATCTGCGGTCACTCAGCCGTCCTCTTAATCACATTGCCAACATTGTGGCACCCATCATTGGTATTACTATTTTGGCGGCTACCATTACCTACTTCTCTGATATCACCTTTGGACTACGGGTAACCTACCCCAACGAAAATTCTTTTATGGGGTATATTGCCGAAGAAAACGATTTTTATGAGGCCCAAAGCAAAGTGCTGGAGCGTTTAATAGGTGAAGAGTATATTGAGCCAGAAAACAGCACCCCCCGTTTTTCTCTGGTTATCATCAAGGAAGACAACCTGATGGATACCGAAACACTGGCCAACAAGCTGATTTCTGTATCCGGCAATGAGATTGAAACCGCCGACGGCATTTACATTGAAGATAAATTTTTAGGTGCTGTACAAGACGGCAGTGAATTTTTGCTTTATATCGACTCTATTTTGGACAATTACCGTACCGAAACTGAGCATGAGCTGGTGCAGTTTGTTAAAAAAATTACTGTACGCAACGGCGTATATCCGGTAGGCTCTATTAAACCCTTGTCTGATATTAAAGAATATTTAGATTCGGACGTACCCTATGAGGAAGTGCATACCGTTGCCGAGGATGAAACAGTAGACCAAATTGCAGAAAACTACAATACCACGGTGGAGCAGCTGCGGCTGCTGAACCCCGTTTTGCAGGATCGCATGGAGGCTGAGGATGGCGTTCGCGGTGCCTATGTAGTCCCCGGTGATAACCTGCTGGTATCTCGCTCCAACCTGACTTTAGGCATTCAGGTAACTCGACGGGAAGAATATGACGAAGATGTTCCCTTTGGTGAAACCAAGGTGGAAAACGACCAGTATTATGTGGGGTATACCGCCACCATCTCCAACGGCATCCCCGGCGAGCAGCGGGTAGTGGCCGATGTCACCTACGTCGACGGACAAAAGGTGGGTGAAAACCGTATCTCTGTAGAAGTTACCAAGGACCCTGTTAACAAGCGTGTTGTGGTGGGCACCAAGCAGCTGCTGCAATATCTGCCCTCGGGCAGCGATACCAGCGGATCCTTTATGTGGCCTGTGGACGGCGGCTATATGAGCGCCGGTTTGTACGGTTACTATGGCCATACCGGCATGGACATTGCCGCCAAACAGGGTACTGTTGTCCGCGCATCCCGCCCCGGTTATGTTACCTACGCATCCAACGTGTCTATTTGGCCCTATGGTAAGCGCGTAGATATTAATCACCAGGATGGCTTTACCTCCCGCTATGCACATATGAGCAGTGTTGTGGTAAAAAGCGGTATTTATGTCAACCAGGGGGATATTATTGGTTACGTGGGACGTACCGGTAACGCCACCGGTAACCACCTCCATCTGGAGATTCGCCTTAACGGTGTGATTATGAACCCTGCCAAATATATTGGCACCTATTACCCCGGAAGATAATTTTAAAAAAAGAGCACCTTTGCATAATTGCAGCGGTGCTCTTTTTCATGTTTTAGCAGCAGCGGCCCCCTGCTTTATTGACAGGGAGCCGCCGCTTTATGTCTTGGTATAAAATTACCAGCTTGTTTTAACTTATGACATAGTTTCCGGAGGAGCGTCAGGGAGATCTACAAAGGCGTTATCGTAGGTGCCAAACTCTGCCATAGCAGGTTCTTTTGGTTCTTCATACTGTTCCTCTGCCCGGTGGAAAATGCTTTTGCGCTTCTTCTTTTTCTTCTTGCGGTCGTTTACCAGCAAATAGAAGGTAGGCAGAAGCAAAAGTGTAAGGATGGTGGAGGCACAAAGACCGCCGATGATAACCACTGCCATGCCCTGCATAATTTCGGAACCTTCACCAATGCCAAGTGCCATGGGAACCATGGAAAGGACAGTGGTAAGGGTGGTCATAAAGATGGGGCGCATACGGGTTTTACCTGCATAAATCAGGGCAGTCTCTGCATCCATACTGCGTCTGAGCTGGTTTGTGGTATCGATAAACAAAATACCGTTGTTAATAACAATACCCACCAACATCAGCACACCCATCAAAGAAGGCATGCTTAGGGTAACGCGGGACAGAAGCAGCAGACCAAAAGAGCCAATAAGAGAGAATGGAATACAAACCATGACCACCAAAGAGAACTTTACAGACTCAAACTGCATGGCCATTACCATAAAGACAAGAAATACCGCTGCCATAATGGCAGTACCCATGGCACTAAACTCATCTACCATGGCCTGGCTGGTAAATCCACGCATCATGCTGACACCGGCCGGCAGTGTCATCTGGTTTACGGCGGCAATGAGGTCGGTAGATGCGGTTGCTTTGGCCGCAATGGTGGGCTGTGCCGTCAGCGTAACCAGATACTGGTTATTCAGCTTCATAATGCTCTGGGGTGCATTGGTGTAGCGAATTTCAGCAATATCCAGCAGCGGTACCTGGGTGCCCATGGGCGTAGTCAGGGACATTCCCGCAAGGTCGGCCACTGTTTCAAAGCGGTCTTCAGGATACTCCACCCTAACTTCATAGTCGCTGCCGTTTTGGCGGATGGTAGATGCCTTTTTACCATCCATAATGCCGCTTAAAGAGCTCATTATCTGTACAGGCATCAGCCCCGAAGCATTGGCTTTGATGGGGTCTATGATAATTTCTGCCTGAGGGTTACCGTCCGTCAAGGATGAGCTGGCCGATACCACTGACGGATGCTGGCGCATCATTTCCAGTACCTGGAGGGCAGCCTCTTCCAGATTGCTTTTATCGGTGCTTTGGAGCATAATCTGCACATCACCGCCACCGCTCATGGCATCCGCCATATTAAAGGAGCCTACCGAAATGGTGTAACCAACGGTATCTTTGGTTTCTTCACGCCACTGCTGCACTACCTCATCGGTAGACAACTTGCGGTCTTTTTTTAGGTATGCAGTGGCATTCACACCCGAGCTGCTGCCATTGACGGAAAAACGCTCTACATC
>JAEYXR010000009.1 GCA_023431215.1 Bacillota bacterium | reverse complement strand
GGGTGTATTATGACCTGCAAAAGAAAAAAGAAAAGCTGCACCTGCTGAAGGGCCTCAAGAAGATTTTGTTGGACATTGACAAAGCAATCAAAATTGTTCGGGAGACCGACGAAGAGCGGGAAGTGGTTCCCAACCTGATGATTGGGTTTGGCATTGACCAAATTCAGGCCGAATATGTTGCAGAAATTCGTTTGCGCCACCTTAATCGTGAGTATATCCTAAAGCGTACCGAGGAAATTGAAGATTTACTTAGAGACATTGCCGAAATGGAGAGCATTTTACAAAACTCCAAGAAGGTAGATGCCATCATTATCAATCAGCTGAAAGCTGTGATGAAAGAATATGGCGCTCCACGCAAAACAGAAATTATTTATGTGGATGACGAGGACGAAGTGCAGGTTGAGGAGGAAGTACCTGACTATGCGGTAAAGTATTTCTTTACTGCGGAAGGCTACTTTAAAAAGATTACACCCCTTTCGCTGCGAATGGGCGGTGATCACAAGCTGAAGGAAGGCGACACCATTTTGCAGGCGGTGGACGCCACCAACTCCAGTCACCTGCTGTTTTTTACCAATCAAGGACAAGTATACAAATGCCGCGGCAGCGACTTTGCCGATACCAAGGCAAGTGTTCTTGGTGATTATCTGCCCAGCCGGTTGGGCATGGACCCCGAGGAACTGCCTATTTATATGGCGATTACCGATGATTATAAGGGATATATGGTTTTTGCCTTTGAAAACGGCAAGATAGCCAAGGTTGAGCTATCCTCCTATGAGACCAAAACAAAGCGTAAAAAGCTCATGGGTGCATACAATGTTAAGTTTCCGCTGGTAACCATTGACTGCATCAATGAAGAAACGGAGTTTTTATTTGCAACTTCCGCTTCCCGTATGCTCATTGTCAACACAGCCATGATTGCCGCAAAAGCCACCAGAGATACTCAGGGAGTACAGGCGCTTACCATGAAAAAGGGTGTTCGCCTGGTGACAGGTAAGCGTTACGTGGACGGGATGGTTCAAAGCCCCCACCGCCTGCGCACCAAAAACCTGCCTGCAGTGGGTGCGCTGGTAAAGGATACCGAGTTTGGCGAGCAGCTGACACTATAATATCAAAAACTCCCCTTCCGGGGATGTGCAAAGCGACAATCACCATGGTGATTGTCGCTTTTTTGTGCTTACATGAAGGTTTGACTCCCTATTAGCTGCAATTACGTCACAGGTAGATAAAATAAAAAGGGAAGCAATTGACAATATCGATATTCGATGTTAATATAGAATTATAATGTATCGATATTCGATATTATTAAAGGGTGTGACGAAGTGGCCAGAGAAAAATATCAAACATTAACAGAGCAGATGTTTTATATCCTTATCTGTTTAAGAAATGAAGCCTGCGGCGTAGATATTATGAAAATGGTAGAGACTCTTACAGAGGGTAGGGTTGTTATAGGCCCGGGAACGTTATATAGCTTGCTGGATAACTTTGTAAAAGAAAAAATAATCATAGAGACCAAAACAGAAAACCGCAAAAAAAGTTATATCATCTCAGAATTGGGCAAAGAAATGCTTGAAAAAGAATATTTGCGGCTTTCAAAGCTCAAGAGTGATTATGAAATATCCATAAAAGGGCGGTGAAAGGGATTGAAAGATACGGTTAAAAAAATCATAAATTATCGGTACGATCGCTATCAAAATACCGAAAGAAAATTGGAGAAGTTGGCTGCAAGGGGTCTTTTCCTTAAGGATTGCGGATCGTTTTTTTGGACTTTTCAAAAGGGAGAACCAAAGCGTTTAAAATATACGGTTACCTGCTTTCCAGAAGGCTCGGTATTTAATCCTGATGTTACCGATAACCAGCAAACATATTTGGATCTTGCAAAAGCTGCAGGGTGGAGCTTTGTTGCACAGCTTAACCAATTGCAGATTTTTTCCAGTGAAATGGAAAATCCAATACCATTTGAAACAGATGAACAAGAGAAATATAACAATATCAAAAAATGCATGAACAGAAACTTCTTGCCTTCTATGATTGTGTTAATCTTGTTGTTTACTTTAAATTTGGTATTGCAGCTAAATTCCTTAAAGTCAGATCCAATTGATTTCTTATCAAGCTCAAACCAATTGGTATCAGTTTTTATGATAATAATGGTTATGCTTTATGAATTATATTCTGTCATAGATTATTTTATTTGGTGTAAACGTGCAGAGAAGACGATTGCCTGCGGGGGGAAGTGTTCGGACCTGAAAGGGACGGCACAAAAAATTGTTGATTTTATTTTTATGGGCATCACCTTTGGCAGCATAGGATACTTATTGTTTTGTCTTATCTTTGAAATAAGCTGGTTTGGCTTGTTGCTGTGTATCATACAAATGCCAATCCTACTTTTTATATTTTGGTCATCAATTCAATATTTAAAGAAGAAAAGAGCCTCCGCCCTAATCAATAAGCTCATTTCTTTTACTGTACTTATACTTGCCAATTTTGGGTATCTTGCAATGATGATGCTGCTTATTCTTAAATTTGGTTTTTCAACAAGTATTGACTCTGAGTATCGCACCGTTTCTTGGCAATTAAATGCAACCAGCTCCCACGAGTATAAGTTGTATAACGATGCCATCCCCCTCACCTGTGAAGATTTATATGGAACAATTGCTTATGACTATTATTCTTATGAAAAAGAGATAGACAACACAATATTTCTTGCAAAAAGCAGCTATCGGCAACAGTCGCTTCCCGCAAAAGATGCACCCCCTGAAATTGCATATGAAATATTGGAGCCAAAATTTGATTTTGTATATCATCTTGCAAAAAAGCAGCTGCTGGAGATACCCACATGGCGGGAGTATATGAGTTTTAAGGCTTTGGAAAATAACATCTTTGGGACAGCGGAAGCTTACCAAAAATATTATGATAATGAGCCAACAGGTGACTATATTCTGTTTTTTGAGGACAAAATCATGACACTGACTATGGAAGTACCGGTAACAACAGAACAAGTTTATACCATAAAAGAAAAATTAGACATTTAAGTACTATAACTGAATCACAAGCGGAAGGTAAAAGCCGCAGGATTTACGTGACCATAACCCCTCTATTTGTTTTACCAAATTTTTCGACAAGATGACAAATAGGTATTCTTTAACGCAAAAACGACCCGGACGCTCCACCAGAGAACGCCGGGCCGCTTCTATATAGGCAATACGGTAAAAGCCGTTATGCCTATGCCCCGGAATAAGCATCCGGAGTCTGTTTGGTTTACACCCTCTGCAAACGCAATGACTACGAGGGATAAACCACTATTATATTTCCTCAAACGATATCTAATATTCATGCCTGCAAAAGTTTTCTAAAATTTATTATTTTAACAATTTTAGGTTATTTATTTCTTGGTATGCTCAAAACAGAGGAAAAAGTGGCTTTGTAAGGCCTATAAAAGTTTTTGAAAAAAAGCTCAAAAAAGGGTTGCATTTTTTAAACACCTATGGTATACTAAGGTCACAGCAAAAACAGTAACTATTACTGATATTTAAACAATGAAAACAATTAATACTTAATTAAAAGGAGATTTTTATTATGGCTAAGTTTATCTGTTCTGTATGCGGTTACGTCCACGAAGGTGATTCTGCTCCTGAGTTCTGTCCCCAGTGCAAAGCACCTGCTTCCAAGTTTAACAAACAGGAAGAGGGCAAAAAATCTTGGGCTGCCGAGCACGTTGTTGGTGTTGCAGAGGGTGTTGATGCCGAGATCATCGAGGGCCTGCGTATGAACTTCAACGGTGAGTGCACCGAGGTTGGCATGTACCTGGCTATGGCCAGAGTTGCTCATAGAGAGGGTTATCCTGAGATTGGCCTGTATTGGGAAAAAGCAGCTTACGAAGAAGCAGAGCATGCTGCAAAGTTTGCCGAGCTACTGGGCGAAGTTGTCACCGCTTCCACCAAGAAGAATCTGGAAATGCGTGTAGATGCTGAAAACGGTGCTACCGCCGGTAAGTTTGAGCTTGCCAAAAAGGCCAAGGAGCTTGGTCTGGACGCTATCCACGACACTGTACACGAGATGGCTCGCGACGAAGCACGCCATGGCAAAGCTTTTGAGGGCCTGCTGAACCGCTACTTTGGTTAATAACCATAACGCAGTAAGTTCTTTTATTCACTAAAACTCCTAAATTTTGTAAGCCCTCCGGCAGAAAGCACCTGCCGGGGGGCTTTTTTATGGTATTTAATTATGTTGTTTTATGCCGTATTCACCTGATACCGGGTCTTTAAACAAACCGATGGCAGGGGGTGACCATGTAAAAAATACAAAAGCAGCTATCAGCAAAATCAGTGTTATCCATCCTGCCCAAAATGCTGTTGTGCCCGAGAGTTTATCGGTTTGCAAAAGCTTGCAGCTGACAAAGGCGGCAGAAACAATTCCTAAAATAAAGGTAAGAATGTTAGGGATAAACAGGTTTTTTCCCAGGATGCCGGTGTATGTATAAAATAAAACTATAATTACCAGCATACCAATCACAATAGACAAGACTTTGACAGGGATAAAGTTGGTTTTTTTCCAGCCCCAAAAAAAGTATTCTATTGTTCCAAACAAGACCATGGGCCAAAACAGCATTTTTAGATGCTCCCAAGTGCTTTCGTTAACGGCGCCCAAAATTGATGCCCACCAGGCACCGTTTGCCCATTGATAAACAAAATGCAGCAAAGTCCCTGCAATCATAGTAAATATGGCTCCCCAAAACTCCCATTTACATGGATTCATAAAAATATCCCTCCACTTTCTTTTCAGCATTTACCTGTTTACTATATCTTTATGTAGCAAGTTAAGACAATAGGAGGGTTATTGAAAGGAAGCGATTTAAAAAACTGTTACAATAGTTATCAATGCTTTTTAAAGACTAATACGGTGTTTTTAAAGACTGTCTAATTTTATATTTTAAACAAATAGCAGTATTACACAAATAAGGTTGTTAAAAATATACGAATATGATATGATAACAAAGTATGCGGATTTACACAACAAAAACAGGAAAACCCTGAGAAACGGAGATTAATAAATGATTTCAGTTAGCAACGTTAGCCTTATGTTTGGCGGCACCAAGCTGTTTGCAGGGGCAACGCTTAAGTTTACCCCCGGAAACTGCTATGGTGTCATTGGCGCCAACGGCGCAGGTAAGTCTACTTTTCTGCGTATTTTGTCCGGTGATTTAGATCCCACCACCGGTACCGTTGAAATACCCGATGGTAACCGGATGTCCGTGCTTAAGCAGGACCATTTTAAATATGATGAGTATCAGGTGTTGGATACCGTTTATATGGGGAATCCCCGCCTGTATGAAATTATGAAAGAAAAGGAAGTCCTGTATGCCAAGGAGGACTTTACGGAGGAAGACGGCGTAAAGGCTTCTGACTTAGAAGCGGAATTTGCAGAGCTGAACGGCTGGGAGGCAGAAACTGAAGCCGCCCGGCTTTTGCAGGGGCTGGGTCTTAGCGACGAGTATCACTACATGCAAATGTCCGACCTAAAGGGCGGAGAAAAGGTTAAGGTTTTGCTGGCACAGGCACTGTTTGGTCAGCCCGAAATTTTGCTGATGGACGAGCCTACCAACAACCTTGATATTCAGTCAGTAAACTGGCTGGAGGACTTTTTGCTGGAGTTCCCCGGCACTCTTATTGTAGTTTCCCATGACCGTCACTTTTTAAATGCCATTTGTACCCATATTGTAGATATTGACTTTAACCAGGTTAAAATGTATGTGGGCAACTACGACTTCTGGTATGAGTCCAGTAAGCTGATGCAACGCATTATGAAGGAGCAGAACAAAAAGACGGAGGATAAAATTAAGGAGCTGCAGCTGTTTATTCAGCGCTTTTCTGCCAACAAGTCCAAGTCTAAGCAGGCTACCAGCCGTCGTAAGCTGATTGATAAGCTGACGGTAGAAGAGATGCCTGCATCCTCCCGCCGCTACCCTTGGGTCAGCTTTAAGCCCGACCGCGAAGCCGGTAAGGATATTCTTGGCGTAGAGGGTATTTCAAAGACCATTGATGACATTAAGCTGCTAAATAACGTCACCTTCCGCATGAACAAAGGAGATAAGATTGCATTGGTAGGCAACGAGGCCGCCTCCACTGCGTTAATTCGTATTTTGATGGAGGAGCTGGAACCCGATGAGGGAACCTTTAAGTGGGGCACTACCACCAGCCAGTCTTATTTTCCTAAGGATAACTCAGCATTCTTTAATGACTGCGACCTCACGATGCTGCAGTGGTTTGCACAGTTTTCTGATGATGAAAGAGAATCTTATATGCGCGGCTTTTTGGGTCGTATGCTGTTTTCCGGTGATGATGTTTATAAGTCTGTTAAGGTGCTTTCCGGTGGTGAGAAGGTACGCTGTATGCTCTCCCGTATGATGCTCAGCGGTGCTAATATCTTGCTGCTGGACCAGCCTACCAACCACTTAGACCTGGAGTCTATCACTGCTGTCAACCAGGGATTAAGCGATTTTCCTGGGAATATCATCTTTACCTCTCATGACCATCAGCTGATTCAGAGTGTGGCCAACCGCATTATCGAAATAACTGATGACGGCATCATCGACCGTATGACCACTTATGATGAATACCTGGAGTGGAAAGCAGGCAGAGAGAGCTAAATTCGTACTGCTTTTGATACTTCAGTATCACATTTACATTAATTTTGGAGCAATTTATGCATAATCCGCTTTCCCAAAGTTTTACCCCTTGGGGGCTCATAAAATTTACCATGCCCACCATTGTTAATATGATTTTTTTGTCGCTGTACACCATGGTGGACGGTGCGTTGGTTTCACGCCTTATTGGCGAAAATGCGTTGGCCGCAGTTAATATGGTGTATCCAATACTCAGTGTGGTTGTGGCAATTGGCATTATGCTTGGAACAGGCGGCAGTGCAGTAATAGCACGGCGTATGGGGCAGGGACAAAGTACAGAGGCTAAATCGGCTTTTTCTTTGCTGGTGGCAGTTGGAGCTGCCATTGGCGTCATCATTTTGGTGTTGGGTACGTTTTTTTTGCAGCCGCTGATTCATTTGGTGGGTTCTACTCCGGCGCTGGATGCTTTTTCTTCCTCCTATTTGGGAACATTGCTTCTTTTTACACCACAGTCTATTTTACAAATGCTGTTTCAATTTTTGTTTGTTACAGCAGGCCGCCCGCATATAGGGCTTTGGGCAACTGTGGCAGGTGGCATTTCCAACCTGGTGCTGGACTATGTGTTCATTGAGTACTGTGGTCTGGGTATTGCAGGAGCAGCACTTGCCACCGGCATTGGATACAGTATTCCTGCAGGGGTGGGGCTTGTTTACTTTTTCTTTAACAAAAAGGGCAGCCTGCATTTTATAAAACCAAAGTGGGAAGGCAAAATGCTTCTACAAAGCTGTGGCAACGGCTCCTCGGAAATGGTAACCAATCTTGCCACTGCGGTTACCACCTACTTGTTTAATATTGCCATGCTACATTATGTGGGAGAAAACGGCGTGGCAGCCATTACCATTGTTTTGTATTCCCAGTTTTTGCTGACAGCGGTATACTTGGGCTTTTCGTCAGGTGTGGCTCCGGTAATCAGCTATCATTACGGATATCAAAATAATCAGGAGCTCCACAAGCTGTACCGAATCAGTCTTTGGACCATTACCATTAGTTCTGTGGTAATGTTGGTGGTGTCTGTCGGTTTGGCTTCTTCTGTCACAACAATTTTTGTTAGCCGCCAAAGCCCTGTATTTGACCTTGCAGTAAAAGGCTTCTTGCTGTTTTCCCCCACTTATTTGTTTACCGGTATCAATATTTTTGCATCTTCCTTGTTTACTGCCTTTTCCAATGGCAAAGTATCCGCACTTATCTCTTTTTTGCGCACCTTTATTATTTTGGTAGGTGCGGTACTGGTTTTACCGTTGTTTTTAGGCTTGACGGGAATTTGGCTGGCAGTACCTGTGGCAGAGCTTGCCACCATGGGGGTATCTGTTGTTTGCCTTAAGCATTACCGTAAGGAATATTATTACTAGAGGCTAATTAACAATAAGAGTAATAAATTACTTTTATTGATTGGGCATTTGCTCTTAATAAGTGCATTCAACCAATTAACAAAAGACCGTTACCAGTAAAATGGCAACGGTCTTTTTTAATTCTTTAGCTGCGAGAGGATTCTGTTGCCTTTGCAAGCATCAGTCGTGCGCATTTATAAATGTCACCACAACCCAAGGTAATTACCAAATCTCCGGGTTTGGCATTTGCCATAACATAATTGGCAATTTCCTGAAAAGTATCAAGACACACACAACCATCTATCTTTTCACCGATATCGGTGCTTTTGATGCCATAGGTGTTGACCTCACGGCTGCCCATAATCTGACTTAAAACAACGTGGTCGGCAATGCTCAGAGATTTTACAAAATCTTCTAAAAGCAGGTAGGTGCGGGAGAAGGTAAAGGGCTGAAACACTGCCCACACCTTGCCAAAATCCAGCTCTTTGGCAGCGGTTAGTGTCACAGAGAGCTCAGCAGGGTGATGTGCATAGTCATCTACAATGGTAACGTCGTTAACCTTACCCAGCACCTCAAACCTGCGGCCAGCACCACCGAATTGTGCCAGGTGCTCAGCGCACTGTTCCGGAGATACTCCCAGTTCTAATGCAGCGGCAGCGGCTGCAACGGCATTTAAAATGTTGTGATAGCCCGGTACATGGATGGTCAAGCGGCAAACCAGCTCACCGGCATGCATCAAATCAAAGGAACGGCAAAGCCCGCCATGGCTGACAATATCCTCGGGGTAATAGTCACAGCTGCAGTCCCAGCCAAAGGTGATTTTCTTGGGGGTAGTGGCAGCATCCATGGCATCACAGGTGTGGACATCATTTCCATTATAAATGACGCATTGTGCCATAGAGGCAAATTTAGTGTAAGAGCTCATGGCGTTTTCTACTGTGCCAAAATAGTCCATATGGTCGTTGTCAATGTTCAGCACCACTGCCAAATCGGGATATGTGCTGAGAAAAGTATCTTTAAATTCACAGGCTTCATAGACAAATAAATCGGTGCTGCCGGCACGCCCATATCCGCCTATGGCACGCAGCTTACCGCCAATTACCGCCGAGGGATCTTTGCCTGCACCAAACAAAATTTGAGTCAGCATAGAGGTAACTGTGGTTTTGCCGTGGGTACCACAGATGCCGGCAGCCTGGTTATACCAGCTGGAAACTGCTCCCAGCATTTTTGCCCGTTCCCACATTGGCAGACCCTGCTCTTTGGCGGCACAAAGCTCCGGGTTGTCAGCCATAATAGCGGCAGAATAAAGCACCAGGTCTGCTCCATCCAAATTAGATGGACTATGCCCGATGATAACATCAATACCCATTTTACGCTCGGCATTTACAATATCGCTTTCATTATTGTCACTGCCTGTGATATAATATCCTTTAGAATGCAGAATTTGAACCAGAGGGAACATACCGGACCCTCCAATGCCGATGCAATGAATATGCTTGACAGACTCTGGAATTTTTATAGTTTTTTTCATGACACATATGCTCCGTTCGCAAAAAATATAGCCGCTTGCAGCACAAGGCACCCAAAAGGGTGCGGCTGCCCAACAGCCTTGTAGGAGCAAGGCATAGCTTTTAGCTGTTTTTGGATGGTTATACTTCTGTTAAGGCTAAAAAGAAGTCTTAACAGCACCAAAGCTCTGCAATTGCTGATATGATTATTATACCCCAAACAGGCAGCTTTTGACAATGAATAAGGTGCTTTGCCCCTAAAAAATTTGGGGACCTTTGCATAGAGCAGTAAGATATGCCAAATACTAAAGTCGAGGAAGGCACACAGCAGAATATTTAGTGCTGAACCAGGTGCATTTTCCGCCATACGACGCAGAGGAGGCATATTGCAGGCGATGAATATTACAGATATCAGAATCAGAAAAATCTATGACGATGTACGGCTAAAGGCTTTGGTTTCGGTTACGGTTGATAACGACCTGGCTGTTCATGATATTAAGGTCATAGAGGGGCCCGAGCGGCTTTTTGTGGCAATGCCCAGCCGTAAGGATGAAAACGGTACGTTCCGGGATATTGCACACCCCATTACCCCCACTGCGCGAAAGGCTTTGGAAGAAGCCATTCTGCTTAGTTATCAGGAATACATCGCCCAGCAGCATCAGGAGGAGTGACTTCTTATGAAGCCCCCAGTGACAAAATTACAGCAACCGCCTTTTCCACTGCCCTCATATGTTTTGCAGGCCCTGAACACCATTTGCAGTGCAGGCTATGAGGCTTATCTGGCAGGAGGCTGTGTTCGGGATCTGCTTCTTGGCAGAATCCCCGATGACTATGACATTACCACCAGCGCCACGCCCCAACAGGTGATGGCGCTGTTTGACGTTGTGGTGCCTACAGGTCTTGCTTTTGGCGGTGTAACAGTGGTGCTGCCGGGAGGAATCATAGAAGTCACCACCTACCGCAGCGAGGCCGGTTATTCCGATGGCAGGCACCCTGATGCCATATACAGGGCATCCTCGCTGGTGGAGGATGTGGCACGCAGAGATTTTACTGTCAACGCCTTGTGCTATCATCCCAAAACAGGTGTTGTAGATTACATAAACGGAATGCAAGACTTAAAAAACGGTATAATTCGTGCAGTGGGTGATCCGCAAAAGCGGTTTGATGAAGATGTACTCAGGGTCATGCGGGCAGTGCGCTTTTCGGCACAGCTTGGTTTTATTGTTGAGGAAGAAACTTTGACAGCATTGCGAAACAGCGCATACAGGCTGGTGCAGGTAAGTGCAGAACGCCGCCAAAAGGAGCTGTATAAGCTGCTGCTGTCACCCTGTCCCCACAAGCTGGAATTATTGCGAGGCAGCGGTGCTTTGCCTGCATTGCTGGGGTGTGAACCCTTGCAGGCTGTGTCTTTTTTACCGCTTGATAAAACTCAGCCCATACCGGCACAGCGATATGGCGCACTGGCAATTCTTTGTGGCATTGATGTTTTGGCATGGGCAAAACTGCTGAAGTTTTCAAACCAACTGCGCCGTGCTGTTTTTTCATCAGTTACAGTCTTTACTGCATTGAATAAAAAATCGGATGCGGTTTGGCTCAAGAATATGATGGCCGCACAGGGTATAGAGGCGGTTTCTAATGCCCTTGCAATAGCTTCTGTACTTTGGCAGGAACGGGATTTTTTAAAACAACTGCAAATGTTAATGCAGAGAATACTGCAAAATCAAGAGCCCTATCGCATTGCAGACCTGGCCCTTGGTGGCCTGCAACTTGCAGCCTGGGGAGTTCCACCCAGCCTCCGAGGACAGGTGCTGGAGTACTTAAGACAAGCCGTAGTTGATAATGCAGCTGCCAACACAAGTAAAAATCTTGAAAAATTGGCACTGAAGTATCTAGATGAAAATAAAATTTCATTATAAAAGTCAACAGTAAACTGAAGTGTTTGGTTTATTGCAATTTATTATGATACGTTTTATAATAATATGCATTGCAGTATCGATAACGACACAAAATAAAAGAGACTTTAATAAAGCGATGAAAGGATGAATAGATTGGCAGATTGGCAGCAGCAGGTGCAAAAAATTGCCCAGGAAATGACAGACGTCCCCCAAATTTTGGAGGAAGAAATTCCGGACATTGATTTATATATGGACCAGCTTACAACCTATTTGGAAAAAAGGCTGGATTTTTTTCAGCGGGATGAAAAAACACCGCTGATTACAGGCACAATGGTAAATAATTACAGTAAGGCCGGCTTGGTACATGCTTCCAATCGAAAACGCTACAGCAAACTTCATGTTATGACACTGAGCCTTGTATGCCAGCTAAAGCGGCTGCTTTCTATCCAGGATATGGGGCGGCTGGCCGCTCCGTTGGAAACCGAAGAAGATTTGGACGAAGTTTACCAACTTTTTTTGCTGCGGCAAAAGGAACAGTTTGCACAAACCCCACAGCTGGCCCAGACCTTGCTGAGCCGGTTGGAGGAAAGTGGCATTGAGGAACAGGAGAAAGCTGTAACAGCGCTGGTAACTCAGCTGATAACAGGTGCACAAAGAGATGTTTTGCTGGCAGAGCGGATTATTGACAGTCTTGCCC
>JAEYXR010000094.1 GCA_023431215.1 Bacillota bacterium | reverse complement strand
GGGGTTGCCTATGGTTATTGTAGCATTATTCGCCCTGCATCACATCATCATATAGGCAATGGTAGTAGGGCGGTATTGTTTTGTTGACATGGTAATTGCCAAAAAACCACCCTTTAAAGGTGCATTTACGCTGAACACTATCTAAAAAAGCAGTGAGCAGATTCACCTCGCAAACTCTATGGGTAAGGCAGGAGTCAATATTGGTGGGAGCTTGATGGGTCACCACATAATCAAGCTGGTTTCCTATGTCGTCCAGCCGCTTCCAGTACAGGTCCAGCTCCTCCCGCTTGGGCAGCTCCTGAGGCCACCAGTTTACCCCCGGTTCCCGCTGGGTAAAGTCGTCGCTTTCTCCTCCGCCCATGGCTAGGAGGGTTTTGCCTGCAATGGTAAAAATCTGCCCCCGGATAAGATGGTGCAGGTTGCCTCCTAAACTGTGTACAAGGCCGCCGTTCCACTCTTCCACCGGGTACTTTTCCAAAAGCTCCAGGTTATCGTGTGTGCCCTCGATAAAAGCAATATGATATTTTCGTTTTCCCAACCACTTTAAAATCTTCTCTTCCTCGCTGCTGCCATCCCATACAAAACCAAAGTCTCCGCATACAATTAATACATCACCCCGGCGCAGTTTACGCAGCTTTTTGCCGGACATCCGCTTCACATCTCCATGAAGATCTCCTGTAAAGTATATACTGGGTGTTCGTTTCATATTGTTTTCATTCCTTAGTTCGTTGGATTACTGCTTTTTATTACCTCATACGGCAAAGCGGAAAAATACACAACATTGCTTCAAAAACGTTTTATCAGCAGGACGCTGCCGCAAGGGCCTGCTCCAAGTCGGCAATGATGTCCTCTACATTTTCAATACCTACCGAAATACGGACAGTCTCGCCGGAAATTCCTGAGGCTGACAGCTGTTCTTCGCTTAACTGACTGTGGGTGGTGGTGGCGGGATGAATTACCTGGGTTTTGGTAGCCCCCACATTGGCCACATTGGCAGCAAGCCTTAAGCTGTCAATAAACTTTCCGCCTGCCTGACGTCCACCCTTTAATCCAAAGGTAAAGACTGCTCCACCTTTTCCACCCAAATACTTTTGAGTCAAAGAATAGTAGGGGCTTTCTGGTAAGGCAGGGCAAGACACAAAAGAAATTGCCGGATGCTTTTTTAAATACTGTGCTACGGCAACAGCATTTTGGCAGTGGCGTTCCATACGCAGCCCCAAAGTCTCCATGCCCTGCAGAATCAGCCAGGCATTCATAGGAGCAAGGCAGCCTCCCAGGTCACGCAATATCAATGCACGAAGACGTGTGGCAAAACCGGCAGCCCCAAAGTCTTTTGCAAACACAACGCCATGGTAGCTTACGTCCGGTTCATTATAATAAGGAAATTTGGGGTTACCCTCAAACCGAAAGGTGCCGCAGTCTACGGCAATGCCGGCCAGAGAGGTTCCGTGGCCGCCCATAAATTTGGTGGCGGAATGTATGACAATGTCTGCCCCAAACTCCTTGGGACGGATCAGGGCAGGGGTGGTAAAGGTGGAGTCTACAATAAAAGGAATGCCGTGTTTTTTGGCAACGGCAGAAATCGCCTCCAGATCTGCCACATTGGCGTTGGGGTTGCCCACCACCTCCACAAACAGTGCCTTGGTTTTGGGGGTAATTTTTGTCTCCCAGTCAGCAGCGTCGTTGCCGGTTACAAAGTTCACCTTAATGCCCAAATTGCCAAGGGTTACGCCAAACATGTTGATGGCACCGCCGTAAATATTCAGAGAAGATACCACCTCGTCGCCGGTTTGGCACAGGCACAGAATGGTGGAGAAAATGGCAGCATGACCCGAAGCAAAAGCCACGGCACCCACACCGCCCTCCAGGGCTGCCACACGCTCTTCCAAAACTGTGACTGTGGGGTTGCCCAGACGGGAATAAATGTTGCCGGCAGCTTTCAGCTCAAACAGCTCCTGTGCGTGCTGGGTGCTTTGGAACATGTAAGCAGAGGTCTGGTGAATAGGTACCTCTGTAGACCCTTCAATTTGATCAGCACGAAAGCCGGCATGCAGCGCCAGCGTATCCAGACCATAGTTTTGTTCCTTCATGGCTTAATCCTCCCGTATTTACTTTGCCGGTCATCCGGTCGTCAGGTAAATTTCATGATTACTTATTTTCAGCAAAAGCTTTTTGATGTGTTTTTCCGTTCTTGGTACAGATTGCACCAAGAGAAATAGGCGGGATTACCGGTAGTCTTACACAAATATTAAACCATGTCTTTAGCAGTGAAGCTTAATTTGCATAAGATTCTGTGTTTTAAGGTAGTCAAATAAGCCAATATTTTGTATAATAGAAGCAACGACCACCAAAGCTGCAGCGAATTGCCGTCAATTCGCTCTGCCGCTTTATATATGCTATTTTATCGGATATGTGAGGAATTGTCTATGAAAAAATTTACATTTTTTTGTGCGTTTATACTTATTTTTTTCTCTGTAGTCTCTCCGGTCACAGCTTTTGCAGCCTATGACCCCGGCTTTGAAGTGCGGAGCGAGTCGGTATATATAGAGAATGTGGACACCGGCACTGTTGTATATGAAAAAAATGCCGACCAAAAAATGTTCCCTGCTTCCCTGACAAAAATTATGATGGCCATTGTGGTGTTGGAGCGGGTAAAGGATTTGGACAACGAAAGCACCGCCCTAAAGCTTTACATTCAGGACATGCTGTACGGAACAGGAGCCTCTTTGGGTGGTATTCGTCTGGGAGAAGAGGTCAGTATTCGGGGGCTTTTGTATGCGGCACTTATCCAGTCCGCCAACGAGGCGGCCCTGATGCTGGCAGATTATGTAGGTGACGGCTCCATTGCCTACTTTGTTCAAATGATGAATCAAAAGGCACTGGAGCTGGGCTGTACAGGAACAAACTTTGCAAACCCCAACGGGCTTCATGATGAAAACAACTACACCACTGCCAGAGATATGGCCATCATATGCAAATATGCCATGCAAAACCCCACCTTTGCAGAAATTGTTTCCACCACCACAAAGGATATTGGTCCTACCAACGTTCACCAGCAGCTGGTAGAAACCAACACCAACAAAATGCTCTTTTCAAACAGTGAGTATTACTATGCACCCATTCAGGGCATTAAAACCGGCACCCTGCCCGAAGCCGGGCGCTGCTTTGCTTCTCAGGCCACCAAAAACGGCTATACTTATGTTTGTGTTGTACTTGGGTCTCCTCAAACCGAAGCCGACGGCAGCGCCACCACCCCGGCTATGCTCAACTTTTTTGAAACACGTAAGCTTTATGAGTGGGCTTTTGAAAATTTCAGTGTCCGTACCGTAGTGGAGCGGGGCGAAGAGCTGACGGAAGTTCCCGTGCGGTTCTCCTTTAAAACCGACCATGTAACCCTGGCTACCGATGAGCAATGCACCACTCTTATGCCTGCGGACCTGCAGGTAAGCAGTGTGCAGTATATTTACGACCTGCCGGAGCGTATTGACGCACCGGTAGAAAAAGGACAGGTAGTGGGCACGCTGCGGCTGATACTGGCCGATGAGGAAATTGGCACAGTTCCCCTCATTGCCACCGATAGTATTGAAGCCTCCAAGTTCCTTACCTTTTTGGGCTGGTTTGAAAATGCTATTCATTCCTTTTGGCTAAAGTTTGTAATGATTGCCGTCATCCTGCTGCTGACTGTGTATATTTACCTCTTTGTACGCATCAACCGCCGCAAACGCCGCAGAGGAAAATACTCCTCCTACCGCTCCGGCAGCAACAGACCCTATGTCTAATAAATTTGCAGTAAGCTGCATCCTATAAGCAGCAGCATTTTAAAAAAGCAATGCAGTATCGTTTTACCGATACTGCATTGCTTTTTTGTTTGATTTACCCGCAAGATATTTTCTGGTATAGAAGTTTACCCCAGCAAAGCAGTTCCACTTCTATCCTTGGTTCTCTATCAGGCAGCTGTCAGCTTTTTCACCGCATCCTCTTTGGTTGCTACAAAAAAGACATGGCCGCCCTTGTTTGACTCATACATAAAATCCTTCAGTGGCTTGCTGGTATAACCTGAAAAATCTCCGTAAACAGCTATTTTAAACTGATAGTTTACAAGCTTCTGTAAAATTTCGCCTGCCACGCCAGTGCTCAGTATAAAAAACTCCTCCTTGATGGCTTCTTTGGCAATTGCAATTCTTCTGGCATCCGTTTCGTAATGTACGGTCATTGCCAAGTCCAACGCCGACTGCGCATCTACAATGAGTTTTTCATCGGCGGCAACAAGTGCTACTTTATGATTATTTTCTTGTCTCGTTTCAATTTGCATCCTGTTCCCTCCTTCCAAAGATAAAACAAAAAGGACTGCCAAATTGACAGTCCCTTTAATCTTGTTAAGCAAAGGTTGTTCCTTAAGCGGTAACAGCCATTTTGCGGGCCAGAGCGGATTTCTTTCTGGCAGCCGTGTTCTTGTGAAGAAGGCCTTTAGCAGCAGCTTGGTCGATCTTCTTGACAGCCAGCTTAACAGCTGCGTCACGATCATCAGCATTATTGGCCAGAGCGAACTCAGCCTTTTTAATGACAGTCTTCAGGTTGCTTTTGACAGCTTTGTTATGAGCAGTCTTAACAGCAATAACCTTAACTCTCTTCTTGGCGGATTTGATATTCGGCATGGTGACACCTCCTTCACAACTTCGACAGTACAAGTTATACTAACATTATTTTTTTAAAAAAGCAATACCTAAAAGCAAAAAAAACAAAAAAACAATGACTTAAAGCTTAAATGGAACTAAAATCCTCACTTTTTGTCCAATTAAACCCTATGTTTTAAAGGTATTTCTTCCGTTCTCCTCAGCATTTGCTTTCAAATAAGTATTGACCAGGCTGTCCTAAGGCATGCAGAACTGTTTATTTTTTAAATTTTTATGTTTTTATTGCTCTGGCTGCTCCCTTAATCATAACCGCCACAGCACCGGAATAAATATGATAGCAGGAACATCGCTTTTGGGGGGCTAATGGTGAAAAAAAAAGGCAATAAAAATATACAGCTGCTTATAAAAACAGCCGCGGCCCTGCTGGGAGCAGCGGCTCTTTTTGTATTGTGGCCCTGGGTAAAACCTTTGGCAGACGCATTGCTGGGACAGGCTACTTTGGTTTCGGCGGTGCTGACTATGCCCGACGGCGCCGCCCTTACCTTGCAGGAACGCTTTGCCGCAGAAGTAATTCCCCCGGATGAAATAGACACACCCCCGGACGACCCGGAGGTGCATCCGCCCGCTTCTTCCTCTTCCTCCTCTTCTCCTCCTCGTACCGATGAACCGGGTTTTATTGCAAATGCAGATATTCCCCCGGAGTATCAGGCAGCCTTGGTGGAAAACACCGTTCAGGGAGATGCCAACAACCTTGCATTTATACAGTGGCAGTCGGGTTGGATACGTAACTACACCAAACTGACCCGCGAAAAAATTTTAGAGGTGCTTGCAACTCCCGATCAGCTGGCTCTCACCCCCGGCAAAGAGCCACAGGTTTTGATTTATCATACTCACACCACCGAGAGCTATGATTCCAGCCCCGGGGTTATTTATGATACCCGCAATACCTGGCGGGACACAAATAAGGAGGTAAACATGGCCAAGGTAGGAGATGCGTTGGCAAAGGGGTTGGAGGCTCAGGGCATCAGCGTCATTCATGACACCACCCTTCATGACTACCCTTCTTACAACGGCGCCTACGACCGCAGCCGTGTTACCATTCAAAAGTATTTAAAAAAATACCCCAGCATACGGGTGGCCATTGACGTTCACCGGGATGCGGTTATTTACGACGACCTTTCTGTGCTGAAGCCCGTGGTAACCGTGGCAGGCAAAAAAGCCGCCCAGCTGATGATCTGCGCACCCTGTGACGATGGGTCGGTGGGTGTGCCCAACTGGCAGAATAACTTTCGGTTTGCCGCAGGGCTGACAGCCGCACTGGAGGAAGCCGTACCCGGGATTACCCGTCCTGTCTTTTTTTGCTATCGCAACTACAACCTGGATATGACCTCCGGTAGCCTGCTGTTTGAGTTTGGCACCAACGGCAACACCTTGGAAGAGGCAATTTATTCGGCAGAGCTGACGGCCCCGGTGCTGGCAGAATACCTTATTAGTGGAAAATAGCAAAACCTTAACATTTTAACCATTATTTTTGCATGATTAGGTCATACTAGATATTGTCTAGGCAAGAGAAATACACCTATGCAGGCATCCTTCAGCAAATGCCGGCAAACCATCTGCAACTCCCCTTCTTGGAAATCACTTGTGTTATCACAGGTAAAAAGTCATAGGCTTAAAAATAATCTGCGGTAGCCACAACTGCTGCATAAAGGAATCGAATAAATGTCATTGAAGAAAAAACGTCAGCCCAAAACCTCTGATCAGCGCAAAGCTATGTTGTGCAAGCGCTTCCGCCAAGTAGTTTTGGGTCTTATCTGTCTCTCTGCCGTGGCGTCGGCAGCAGTGGGGCTTACCGTAGTGGATACTGCGGTAAGGGCAAATCTCCCCAGCAACACCCCTCCCTTGTGGCAGCTTCAGGAGGAACAGCCCCTGCGGTATTCTCTGCATATATTGGGGCGCAGTCTTGGCTTTGATTTTACACCCATAGCCGTAGCGGTAGAGGAGGGCGCAGCTGTGCTTACCACACCCCCTGCCCCTGTCAGAATTGCCCTTTGGCTGTGGCTGCAGCTAACCTCACAGGGATTGCTATAGCATTTAAGCAATAAAACAACAAAGGCAGAGCCGGATTCCTTCCGGTTCTGCCTTTACAAATGATGTGGGCAACACAGCAGGCTTTTTACTGCGCCTGGGGTGCTGCAGAGGTATCTGCTTTTGGCGGCTCATCTTTTTTGGTCAGCCCGCTGACAATGCCGCTCACCTTGTCCATGACCTCGGGCACCATACCCACCATACGGTCGGCGGTATTGTGAAAAGCCTGCAGCTGCAGCAGCTTAACGTCACCGTTTTTTACCACCAAAAAGGCAACCGGTGTAATGGTGACACCGCCGCCGCTTCCGCCGCCAAAAAGCTCCTTTTGAGAGGAGGGCAGGTCACTGCCGCCGGTGGCAAAACCAAAGGACACCTTGGATACCGGCAAAATAACGGTACCGTCAGCTGTATTGATGGGGGTACCGATTACAGTGTTGGAATCAATAAGAGTTTGCAGGTTTTTCATAGAGCTGTCGTTCAGCTCACCAAGAGGCCTTGTGGACATAGTTTTGCACCATCCTATCATGTTGTTTTGCCAAATTCTTTTCTGCTTTAGATGCGCCGTAGCGCATAAGTTCGCTATGCGTTTGCTGCCGTGGTCTTTGCAGTCTTTGCCCTGGCGCCGCCGGTTATCACCTTGCTGTTTAACATAATTTTCCCTCCACGCACCAAAAAAATAATGGCCGCAGCAAGCACCGTGCCGGGGCGAATGGAGAAGGTAACATCTGCATCTGCCTTTTCTGCATGGGGGCCTGAGGTGTAGTCAGGGGTGATGGTCATATAAAATTCTCGCACCTTTAAAATACTGCACAGCAGCGCATAGCAGTTATAAAAAACCGCGTTGGCTTGTCCATACCGTATGGCAGTATCCGCTGCGTCCTCCTGGGCTACCACAATGGTAACTCTGCACCTTTTTAAAACTACCCGCTTTAGAATGTACCGCACAGCCTTACCTGCGTGAGGCACTATGTCGTTAATTAGCTGCAGCACATCAAAAACAAATTCCAGCTGATTTTTACCCTTGGGCTTTTTTGCAGGTTCTTTACCGGGCTTGGCCTCAGACTTTGTCTTTTTCTTTTTTTTAGGCTTTTCTTCCCCCGGCGGAAAGACTTGTATTTTAAAAAACAACCATTGTACCACCGTGGTAACTTCGCCGTTACAATAAACCGTACGGATATTGACCGGTACCCAAAAGGCGGCCACCAGAAGAATCAGCAGCCCCAGCAGTATTTTCCCCACCACGGTTGCTCACCCCTTTCCTGCTTTACCAAAAAGCCTTGGCAACCGGCGCCTCCTCCGTCCCTCGGCTTCCGGATTCTGCTCTCATTGCGTTTTTATCCACCACAGGTTCTTACCAAACGTATTTCCCAAACCGGAGAGTCGGGGGCTACTTTTTTACGTGCTCCATCCGGTACAAAGCCCAGTTTTTGATAAAAAGACCGGGCATTTTGATTTTCTTCAAAAACCC
>JAEYXR010000080.1 GCA_023431215.1 Bacillota bacterium | reverse complement strand
GTTCTCGTCCGGCACTGCCTACTTCCCTTAGAATTAAACTTTGATATTGCAGACTTGGTAACTCAATATTGCGCTGCTGTGCAAATGGATGATGATTGGAACAAATAAATATAAGTTCATCTTCATGAAATTTATAAGCAGCCAGATACGGACTATGGACAATACCTTCAATGAGGCCAATATCGATTTTGTTATTCAACACGTCCTGCTGAATATTTTCAGAGTTATTGATGGTTACTTTAACAGCCAAATCAGCATGAGCCTTATTAAATTCAACAATTTTTTGTGGCAACAGATAATTCCCAATTGAAATACTGGCCCCAACTCGAAGAATACCCTTTGCATCAAAGTTTTTCACTTCTTTTTCCATATCATCAAAAAGGGCGACAATATGTGTAGCGTATTGTAAAAAATGCCTTCCGGATTCTGTAATTTGAAGCCTTTTTGCAATTCGGTCAAATAATTTAATGCCATAATACTCTTCAAGTTCGGAGATAGCAAGGCTGATAGAGGGTTGCGCAATATGCAATTTTTCTCCGGCTGCAATTGTACTGCCGGTTTGACAAACTGCTACAAATATTTTAAGATGCCTTAATGTCATAGCAAACCCCTTACTTACAAATATAATTAATATATTATAAACTATATAACATAATACTATTTTACATATATATTAGCAAGCCTTATAATGATAATAGAACTTATATACTGGTTTTGTTAAAAAGAGGCTTCATGAGTTTTTGTTTTTAACAAATCCAACTGCCATATTTTTAATGAAAGCACAGGGGGTATTTCATTTGGATTCTAAGATGCGCACCTACATTAAATTGTTTACATCAACGTTTTTCTTAAGCGCCTTTACTTTTGGCGGAGGATTTGTCATTATCCCGCTCATGAAGAAAAAGTTTGTGGATGATCTGAATTGGATTGAAGAAGATGAAATGTTAAATTTAACGGCAATTGCACAATCTTCTCCCGGTGCCGTTGCCGTCAATGCATCCATTTTGCTGGGGTTTCGTGTAGCCGGTAAAGTTGGTGCTTTAGTCACCATTTTAGGCACAATATTGCCGCCGCTTATTATCATTTCAATCATTTCATTTTTTTACACGGCTTTTCGAGATAATACGGTAGTAAACGCAGTTTTAAAAGGGATGCAGGCGGGTGTCGCCGCAGTAATTGCGGATGTTGTTTTTAATCTGGGTGGTAACGTTGTAAAAAATAAAGATACCGTATTAACCATCGTGATGATAGCATCCTTTATAGCCACTTTTTTCTTAAAGGTTAATGTAATGTACATTATTCTGATTTGTGGATGTATTGGCGCTGCAAAAGCAATTTATATTGCCAAAAAATCTAACAAGGAGGATATGCTGATTTGATCTTGCTTAAACTGTTTTGGAGTTTTTTTCAAATAGGAATGTTCAGCATCGGAGGTGGAATGGCGGCAATGCCGCTAATTCAGAATCAGGTGGTTGACCTGCATCAATGGCTTTCATTAACAGAATTTACAGACCTGATTACCATTGCAGAAATGACACCGGGGCCTATTGCTATTAATGCGGCTACCTTTGTAGGAATTAAGGTAGCCGGTTTTTCTGGTGCAATTATTGCAACCATTGGCTGCATTTTTCCGTCTTGTGTCATTGTATCTATTTTGGCTTGGGTGTACTACAAATATAAAGCATTAACAGCAATACAAGGAGTTCTCACCGGCTTGCGACCAGCTGTTGTTGCTCTGATTGCATCTGCAGGTGTAACTATTTTTATCTTAGCTATCTGGGGGGAAGGTGGCTTTTCCGTTGGCCTACAGTCAGTCAACTTTATTTCACTATTTTTGTTTGGAGCGGCATTATTTATATTACGTAAATGGAAACCCAACCCTATTTATGTAATGCTAGGTTCTGGAATTATTGGTGGCATAGTCTATTTATTGGTATAAGCCCGGCGGTAAGCAATCTTGTCTAATTATATTTTTACATAACTGTTTGTGATGCAAATTAATATATAAAAATGAAAAAGCCGCAAAATCATTTACTTTGATGCTGCGGCTTTTAAGATTTCATGAGAAATTTAATTCTAAAATTTGCAAGAACACTTGACATCAAAGCATTATATTAGTATATTAGAATAAACTAATATAATTGGAGGATTTATGGCTCACGTAAAAACTAAAATTGCAGTGGTGTCGTCCCAATGTGTAGCATGCGGTTGCTGTATAAAGGTATGTCCCTTAAAAGCAATTTCTATTTTTAAAGGAAAGTATGCTACCGTAGATGAAAATAAATGTGTTGGCTGTGGTAAATGCAAAGCTGCCTGTCCGGCCTCGGTAATAGCAATATGCAGCAGAGAGGAGGTAGGCAGATGATGAAACAAAAAAAGAGATGGTATGATTATTTTTGGATAGCGTCTGCGCTCTATCTGCTTCTTGGATTTTTTAATATCCTGTTTGCCTGGCTGGGTTTAATCTGCTTTATGGTCCCGCTGTTGATAGCTGTTTTTGGTGGAGGTAAGACTTACTGTAACCACTACTGCGGCCGCGGTCAATTGTTTGAATTGATAGGGGGAAGACTTGGGTTATCTCGTAAAAAGGATATTCCCGCATGGATGCGTTCTGGGTGGTTTCGTTACGGTTTTTTGGTTTTTTTCATGACGATGTTTGGCAGTATGCTGTTTAGCACCTGGCTGGTCTTCTCTGGCCCCCGCCAGATGCAGGAGGTGGTTACATTGCTTTGGACCTTTAAGCTACCTTGGCACTGGGTCAATACAGCAGGAGTAACACCTTGGATTTCTCAGTTTGCCTTTGGTTTTTACAGTGTTATGCTTACGTCTACCATGCTGGGACTGGCCACAATGGTGCTTTACAAACCCCGCAGCTGGTGCGTATATTGTCCTATGGGAACAATGACACAGGGAATTTGCAAGCTGAAAAAATAAGGAGTGTATATACAGTGGAGGAAAAAGCAAAAGAAGTTGCAGAATTGCTTAAAGTATTATCAAATCCTAACCGGTTGCTTATTTTATGCTGCCTTGCGCAGCAGCCCTTAACTGTAGGAGAGATTATTCCTTTTGTAGGAGAGATTACCCAGTCGGCCGTTTCACAGCATCTATCTATTTTGCGTGGGGCAGGAATTGTACATTGCGAAAAACATGGCCAAAATATTACCTACCAAATTAGAGATGCAAGGGTGCTTGCTGTAATGCAGGTGCTGAAAGAGCAGTATTGCTCTTAAATAATTTGGCGGTATGGTTAATAGAATAAGAAAAGAAGCACCCTGTTGTCCAATCTGGAACAGCAGGGTGCCTTGTATCTTTATTTAAGAGTTCAAACTTCTATCCAGCCAGATGGTAGCAATGTTTAGAGCATCATACAATCCGTTTTTTTCAGTCTTTTTAATAATACGATCTTTTGGGCTCATTGTTTCATCGGTGGAAAGAATTTGTACCATAACCTTATCAGCTGCCGGAGCGCCATCACTCCCGGGCTTAGTGCTGAGAATTTGAAGCATGGCAACGTAAGCTTCACCGGGATGTCCGTAATAAACGGTGTTTCCGCAGCGTACCAGGGGCTTACCCTTATACAGTGGAGTGTTTTTTTCTGCCATAAATGCGTCCTCCTGTTATTTTAAAATATCAAATAAAAGATTAAAAGTAAGCACTGCAAAAGGAAAACGCCCAGTTTATGCAACCGGGCGATGACCGTCTCAATCCTTTAAATACGATTTTACAAGCATTTGAAGCAGCTCGTCACGGTCAATATGCCGAATGAGGCTGCGAGCGTTGTTATATGTCGTGATATAGGTAGGATCTTCCGAAAGGATATATCCCACAATCTGGTTGATTGGATTATAACCCTTTTGGCGCAGAGCATCGTACACGGTAGTTAAAATTTCTTTTACTTCCTTTTCCTTATCTTCAGCAATGGAAAAAGAAATTGTTGGCTCATGTGTCGCCATTGCTACACCCCATTTCTTATGATGTGGTACGACAGAGTGTCGCTGATTCCCATTAAGGCAAATGTAAAACATGGTCAGATTATAATACCTGAGCCTGCAATTCGCCCAATGATAAAAACTACTTTGCAGTTATTATACCCTATTTTAGTAGTAAATACAAGTCAAAACCTCATCAAATTCACAAATTTTTAAAATAAGCGGGAGCCTTAACGACTCCCGCTTAAAAATGAATCTATAACTTTTATTTACGAACGTCGGCGCCAATGGAAGAAAGCGCATCAAATATAGCATTCATTACCTTATCACACTCTTCTACAGTAAGGGTATGGTCGGCTGCACGTAAAGCAAGAGAATAAGCAACACTTTTTTTGCCTTCGGGGATTTGTGTGCCCTTATAAACATCAAACAGCTCCAGCTTTTCCAAGAGCTTACCGGCTTTTTGGCGAATAATTTTTTGAATATCCGCTACAGGCAGGACATCATCACATAAAACAGCCAGGTCTCGTGTAGAGGCAGGGAACTTGGGCAGGGGTGCATAACGCTTTTCGGGAGCTTTGGCAGCAAACAAGGCATCTGCATCTAGCTGTGCAACATAGACACGGATGTCAATATCAAAATTTTCACAGACAGCAGGATGAACTTCACCTAAGATGCCCACTTGTTCCCCGTTAACCCATACGGTGGCGCAGCGGCCGGGATGGTAGGAAACATTATCGGTGCAGGAGGTATATTCAGCTTCTGCTACACCAAGTGTGGTCAGCAGAGACTCTACCATTCCCTTAAGGGCATAAAAATCCTGATCCTTTCCATAAGCACCCACAATAATAGAGGGCTTTTCCAAAGGCAGCTCCCCTGCAGTGGTGGGGATAAACTCCTGGGCTATTTCAAATAGCGCGGCTTCCAGGTTTCGATTGTTATAGTTGCGGGAAAGGATATCCAACATGGAAGGTAAAGCAGTTGTGCGCATAATGCTGGTATCTTCACCCAGAGGGTTGGTAATAACAATGGAGCTGCGCAGCTTGCTGTCGGCAGGCAGACAAATTTTATCGTACATCTTGGGGCTGATAAAGGTATAGGTGCAGATTTCGGAGCAGCCCATGTGCAGCAGAGCCTGAGACGCTTTGTTGTCAAACTGTTGACGTGGAGTCCAACGGGCTTCGGCCAGGCCGCTGAGCGCAGTGGTGGGAATCTTATCGTAGCCGTAGAGTCTGGCAACTTCTTCTGCAATATCTGCTTTGTGCTCTAGGTCTGCACGATAGGTGGGGGGGATTGCAAAGCCGTCCTCCACCTTAACATCTAGACGCGCCAACATGTCAATCATCACTTCTTCTGTGAGATTGATGCCGATAAAGCGATTAATCCACTCATAGTCAAAGGGGATTTTGCGGGCATCGCGGTTGGAATGGTCAATGTCGATAACGCCATTTACCACTTCACCGGCATCCAGCAGCTCTACCAGTTCACAGGCGCGAGCCAGTGCTGTGGGGCAGGTATTGGGGTCAAGACCTTTTTCAAAGCGTCCGGAGGATTCGGTACGCATACCCAGCTTTTTGGCTGTGGTGCGTACACTGCTGCCGGAAAAACAGGCAGACTCAAATACAATGGTATGGGTATCTTCCTGAATACCGGAATATTCGCCGCCCATGACCCCTGCAACAGCTGAGGGCACTTGAGAATCGGCAATCACCAGCATTTCGGGAGAAAGCTTGCGAACAGTACCATCCAGTGTAGTTATGGTTTCACCATCTGCGGCATTACGAACAATAATCTGACCGTCTTTAACATATTTAAGGTCAAAGGCGTGCATAGGCTGGCCATATTCCAGCATGACGTAGTTGGTAATGTCAACGATGTTACTGATGGGGCGAACGCCGCTTGCACGTAGGCGTTGACGCAGCCAGCGGGGGGAGGAACCAATTTTTACGTTTTTGACCACTGCCGCCATGTACCGGGGGCACAGCTCACCGTTTCTTACCTCAACCTGCAAATAGTTTTCAATCTTATCACCATCACTGCAGCCCCGCACAATGGGCTTAGGCAGCGCAAAGGGCAGGTCAAAGGTTGCGGCAGTCTCTCGTGCCAGTCCGGATACAGATAGGCAGTCGGGGCGGTTGGAGGTAATTTCAAACTCAATTTTAATGTCATTAAAACCGGTTGCTGTCTGAATGTCGATACCCAGCGTGCGGTCACAGTCCTCGCCCAAAATGAAAATGCCGTCTTCTATGGCATAGGGAAAGTCATTGACGGTGAGGCCAAGTTCTGCAAGAGAACAAAGCATGCCGCAGCTTTCGATACCACGCAGCTTACCCTTGGTAATTTTGTGGCCGCCGGGCAGCATAGAATTGTGCTTTGCCACAGGGACAAAATCGCCTACAGAAACATTTTGTGCTCCGGTGACAATCTGTACGCTTTCGTCACCCAAGTTTACCTGACAAATCCATAGGTGGTCGGAGTCGGGGTGCCGTTCCATGGCGGTCACTTGGCCTACAACCACGTTTTTAATGTCGGCACCTTCAATTTCATAGCCTTCTACCTTGGAGCCCGACATAGTCAAAGCCTCACAGTAGGCTCTGGGGGTCATATCTTCTACCTGCACATAATCATGCAGCCATCTTACAGATAAATCCATTGTGATGTTCCTCCTTTTCTCCTTAGAACTGGCTCAAGAAACGCATATCATTCTCAAAGAACAGCCGTAGATCATCAATGTTGAAGCGGCGCATGACCAAACGCTCCAGGCCGATGCCAAAGGCAAAGCCACTGTATTCTTCGGGGTCAATGCCGCAGTTGGAAAGCACCTTGGGGTGAACCATTCCGCAGCCTAAAATTTCTATCCAGCCTTCGCCTTTGCACAAACGGCAACCCTCACCATGGCAGCTAAAGCACTGAACATCCACTTCTGCAGAGGGCTCGGTAAAGGGAAAGTGGTGAGGACGAAAGCGAACGATGGTGTCATCACCGTAAATGCGTTTAATTACGGTTTCCAGACAGCCTTTAAGGTCGGCCATGGTAATACCCTTGTCAACCACAAGGCCTTCAATTTGGTGGAACACAGGGGAGTGGGTGGCGTCTACAGCATCGGAACGGTAAACACGTCCGGGTGCGATAATACGGATGGGGGGCTTACGCTGCTCCATGGTGCGAATCTGCACAGGTGAGGTCTGGGTGCGCAGCAGGATATTCTCGGTGATATAAAAAGTATCCTGGGTGTCGCGCGCAGGGTGATCGGCAGGCAGGTTCAGCGCCTCAAAGTTATAGTAGTCCAGTTCAACCTCAGGGCCTTGCACCACATCAAAGCCCATACCCAAAAAGATTTCTTTAAATTCGTCCAATACAATGGTAAGGGGATGCTTATAGCCCCGGGGCATAGCTTTACCCGGCATGGTAACATCAATTGTTTCCAGTTTTAGCTTTTGTTGGGCAACGGCAGATTTTAGTGCCTGCTGACGCTGTGCAATCTCTTCCTCAATGGCCTGGCGCACTTCGTTTGCCAGCTGGCCAATCACAGGGCGCTCCTCGGCGGAAAGTTTGCCCATCTGCTTTAAAATAGCGGTCAACTCACCTTTTTTGCCTAAGAATTTAATACGCAGTTCTTCCAAATCTTTCAGGTCTGCAGTTTTGGCAAGCTGCTCTTTGGCGGCCTGCGCAATGGCTTCCAATGCCAATTTCATAGCGGTAATACCTCCTGCATCAATAATTTTTGTATGGTGGAATAGGCAACAGAGCGGAGCTGGGGTAAAAGAAAAGACCTCTCGTCCCAGCACATAAGGGACGAAAGGCCATAAACATCTTCCGCGGTACCACCCAGCTTTTTGCTCTTACCTCTAAAAGCAAACACTTTACCGACTTTATAACGGGGTCGAACCCGTCGCTGCCTACCGGGGATTCCTCCCTTTGAGCAGTGCCGCTCCCAAGTGAACTTCACCCGGTCTTTTTGCCAACTCCGCTTCCAGCCAATGGCGGTGTTTCTCTGGTGCAATATACTCGGGCTACTCTCTTGTTCTCAGCGTTTCTCTGTTTGAATTTAATACTAACACAGTTTCAGACGCTTTGCAACTGCTTTCATTAGTTTTGGCACAAAGTGCAAAAAAATACAATCTACATAGAAAACGATAAGCTTTTTTGTTATAATAATTTTATTAACAGCATTGAAATACCAGCAATAACGGGAGGATGCTCCTATGGAATTATACACAGGTGTCGACAGTGTTTCCGTTGATAGAATTGCCAAAAGCTTAGAAAGCGCACGGTTTACAGAACGTTTTTTTTCACAAGAGGAACAATCCTATTTTAAAACCAAGGGCAAAATGGGGCTTGCTCAAACGGTTGCCGGGCATTTTGCTGCCAAAGAAGCTTTTTCTAAGGCTATGGGTACCGGTGTACGCGGTTTTGATTTAAATGAGGTAGGAATTATTCACGACAACAACGGCAAGCCGTCTTTTTTATTGACCGGCCGGGCAAAAGCGTTATGTGGCAAAAAAAGGCTATCATTAAGCATTACTCATACCGAAATTGCCGCAACTGCTTTTGTGGTGGCGTGGGAGGAATGAATAGAAATGGACTTTGTTACGGCTGCTACAATGAAAGAACTGGAACTTCGAGCAAACAGTGAAGGCGTTTCTTATGATGCCATGATGGTGGGCGCAGGCAACAAGGCTGCCGATATTATTCTTGGCCGTTTTTCGGTGGCACGGCAGCGCGTTTTGGTGCTATGCGGAAAAGGCAATAACGGCGGAGACGGTTTTGTGGTAGCCCAAAGGCTTTTTAAAGCGGGAGGGCGGGTTACTGTGCTGCTGTGGCAGGGTCAGCCTGCAACCGATACAGCCCAAAATGCATTCAAAGCACTTTCATCACAAGTTCGTGTGGTAGATGCCTCTTTATTGGATGATAAGAAGCTTTTGGCTGAGCTGGAGCAGGAGCCCCCGGCGTTGCTTGTGGATGCTTTGTATGGTGCAGGCTACCGGGGTGGGGTGAGCCCCAGGGACGCAGCGCTGTTCCATAGCGGGGCGTTTGAACAAAAGAGAACCGTTGCATTGGATTTGCCCAGTGGGGTGGAGGCCGATACCGGCAAATATACTACCTGCCTGCCTTGCGCACTATGTGTTGCCATGGGGTATTATAAGCCTGCTCACCTGATGCACTGGAGCAAACAGTATGCCATGGAAACGGTTATTGCAACATTTCCTCTTACCAGTAATACAACAGGCTGTGTGTTTCACGCCATTGGTCCGGAAGATGCACCGGCGCCCAGAATCCCCTGGAGCCACAAGGGAACCAACGGGCGTCTGGGACTTATCTGTGGTTCCCGGCAATTTCCCGGAGCTGCAATTTTAGCAGCAAGCAGCGCGCTGCGGGCAGGAGTAGGCTATGTGCGTCTTATTTCCACCCAACATGTATGCGATGTGGTGGCTTCACATTTGCCAGAGGTAATTTATACCCCCTGCAAAGAGGATAATACAGGTGCGTTGGATGCTGCTGATATTACGAAGATTTTGGCGGCGGCAGATAGCTGTGATGCACTGGTCATCGGGTGTGGTCTAACGCAAAGCCCTTCCATATCTGCTGTTTTAAAAGCGGTGCTCACACAAAAAGAATTGCCGGTTATATTGGATGCGGATGCTCTGAATTGCATGGCACAAGAACAGGAACTACTAAAACAAAGTAGATGTAGGCTTTTGGTTACCCCACACCCTGGTGAGTTCTCACGGCTGTTTGGTGTGCATATCCATGACATAGAGCATAATGCTTGTGCGTTGGCACAAACTAATGCCGATGACTATAACATTACGGTACTGCTCAAAGGCCCTATGACGGTTATTTCTGCACCCAATGCTCCCTTAGCAGCTTCCTTTGGTGGCAACAGTGGTCTTGCCAAAGGCGGCAGTGGAGATGTCCTGGCTGGAATTCTTGGTGCTATGGCAGCAAGGGGGTTAAAATTTCCTCAGGCTGCATATGCCGGAGCATGGCTGCACGGCGAAGCTGCCCGCCTTGCTTGTGCAGAAAAGGGCGAGAATGCCATGCTGCCCAGTGATGTGGCATTGGCCTTGGCAAAGAGCTTTTGAGATCTGCCGGGAAAAGAGGGACTCATGGGTAATTGTTTCAAGAGGGCAGCATTGTTGCTGGCAGTGCTTGTATTGGGTGGCTGCAGCAATACCCCTTTGGTAAAAACTGATTATCAAAAGCTGGTTGGTGACACTCTTGCAAAAAACTATACTTTTGATGCAAAGGTGGAATGGCAAGAGGAAGATGCGGTCATTAAGGTAGAAAAGACAGGGCCAGAGGAAATGAAGGTTACTTTTTTGGAACCGGAAGCTTTAAAAGACCTGGTAGCGGCTCTTTCGGGAGAAGATGTTACATTGTCTTACCGTGGAATGAAAATGGATTTGGGGATGTACGATATCCCGGCGCAGTCTATACTTCCTGTTCTTTGGGACCTGCTTTCAGCCAAGTCAACCAAATCTTTAAAGGTAACAGAGAAGGATGATACTGTAAAAGCAGATGGCAGCCTGTATATGACAGGATTTACCATCACCTTTGATAAAAAAACCATGAATCTTCAAAAAATAGAGGTTCCGGAGCTGGAAACGCTACTCACAGTAACTAATTTTGAATTTTTATAAGAAAACAACCTGCATCCAATCAAACGGATGTGGGTTGTTTTTTTGTCAATTATACATATGTGCTCATAAAATGAATTGGGATGTCATGAACCATGATTAGACACTGAATAAGATGGACAAAATATCATTACAAGAATTCGTAAAACGGAGAGTGACCCCAAATGACCATCAAACGTGGTGAAATATATTACGCAGACCTAAGCCCGGTTGTAGGTTCTGAGCAGGGCGGTATGCGTCCGGTGCTCATTGTGCAGAACGATGTCGGCAACAAGTACAGCCCCACGGTGATTGCTGCGGCCATAACGAGCCAACGCGAAAAAACCAAGCTGCCGACACATATTGAACTGCATTCGGATAAATGCGGGTTAGCAAAGGACTCGGTAGTTTTGCTGGAGCAGATTAGAACTTTGGATAAGCGCAGACTGAAAGAGAAGATGGGTAGACTAGATGAACCGGCTATGCATCAAATCGACAGAGCTCTTTCCATTAGTTTTGGTCTGGGCGAAAAGGGCAAGACTACATAAAGAGAAGGCTGTCAAATGAATAGGAGACTGCGTCTACGCCTGCAAAAACCGGTGTAAACGCAGTCTTTTTCTGTTTTTTTGTCACATGTAAAGAAAAATACTTGACAGCTTATTCAAGGCTGGATATAATAACAGAAGTGTGTTGTAAAGAAATTGACTTTACATAAGGAGGCGGCGACGTGTCCAAGAATCTGCAAATCTCGTTTTTGCTGGATTTTTATGGCGATATGTTGACTGACAAACAACGAGATGTGGTGGAACTGTATTACAACGAGGATTTGTCCTTGGCAGAAATTGCAGACCATAGCGGTATCACCAGGCAGGGTGTTCGGGACTCCATCAAGCGTGCCGAGGCACAGCTCTTGGAGTATGAAAGCAGGTTGAAGCTTGCTGAACGCTTTAGGGGTATTTGCACTTCATTGGGGGAAATTGTTTCGCTGGCACAGGATGTTCAGCGCTACAATGACCGCTTTGGCAACTCCAACGAAATCTACAGTTGTACCAATCAAATTATCAACATTGCCAATCACCTGAGAGATGAAGAATAACCCTTTTACTGAAAAACGATAGAGTAGGAGTTGTGCCCATTGGCTTTTGAAGGCTTAACGGAAAAACTGGCGTCTACCTTTAAAAAATTAAAAAACCGCGGCAAGCTCAGCGAAGCCGATGTAAAAGAGGCTATGCGTGAAGTGCGATTGGCACTGCTGGAGGCCGATGTCAACTTTAAAGTTGCAAAAGATTTTGTGGCTAACGTTACAGAAAAAGCTGTTGGCGAATCGGTTTTGAATAGCTTAACTCCTGCCCAGCAGGTGATCAAAATTGTAAATGATGAGATGACGGCACTGATGGGCTCCGGCCATAGCCGCATCAACATTTCTTCTAAGATCCCCACCATTATTTTAATGTGCGGTTTACAAGGCTCCGGTAAAACCACCCACAGCGCAAAGCTTGCCTATATGTTTAAAAGCCAGGGCAAGCGACCTTTGCTGGTAGCTTGTGACGTTTATCGTCCTGCCGCTATTGAGCAGCTTAAGGTAGTGGGCGGCCAGGCGGGAGTACCTGTGTTTGAGATGGGGCAGGGAGACCCTGTGAACATTTGCAAAAAGGCACTAAGCCACGCCAAGGATTACGGCAACGATATTGTTATTATTGACACCGCGGGCCGACTACACATTGACGAAGCGTTGATGGATGAGCTGAAGGCTATTAAAAATACGGTAAACCCCAATGAGATTTTGCTTGTCATCGACTCCATGACCGGCCAGGATGCGGTAAATGTTGCCACCAGTTTTGACAAAGAACTGGGTGTTGACGGTGTTATTCTTACCAAGCTGGACGGTGATACCCGCGGCGGTGCAGCGCTTTCTGTTCGTGCCGCTACCGGTAAGCCTGTCAAGTTTGTGGGTATGGGTGAAAAAATCAGCGATCTTGAGCCTTTTTACCCAGACCGTATGGCATCCCGTATTCTTGGATTTGGCGATGTCATGACTCTGATTGAAAAAGCGCAGACCGAATTTGATGAAGAGGCTGCACTGAAAACAGCCAAAAAGCTGAAAGAAAGCAATCTTGACTTTAACGACTTACTGGAACAGATGGGCCAGATGAAAAAAATGGGCTCGCTTTCTAGTGTGATGAATATGATTCCCGGCGCCAAAGTCACCGAGGAAGAGGCACAACAGGGTGAGGCTCAAATGCGCCGTACAGAGGCAATTATTTTGTCTATGACCCCTGGAGAGCGCGCCAAGCCATCTGTCATCAGCCCCCAGCGCAAGCGGCGCATTGCCGCAGGCAGTGGGACAAAGGTTGAAGATGTCAACCGGCTTTTGCGTCAGTTGGAGCAGATGCAGAAGATGGTGAAAAAAATGGGCTCCATGAAAAAGCGCGGTAAAGGCCGTATGCCCTTTGGCGGAATGCCCGGTATGCCGTTTTAAAAAGGCTTTATCCGAAGTAATCGGTTGAGCATATATTTTTGTAAAGTATAATTAGGAGGTGTAATACATGGCAGTTAAAATCAGACTTCGCCGCATGGGCGCTAAGAAGGCTCCCTTCTATCGCATCGTCGTGGCTGATTCTCGTTATCCCAGAGATGGTAGATTCATTGAGGAAGTAGGTTACTACGATCCCACCAAGAATCCTTCTGTTGTGAAGGTTGACGCTGAGAAAGCTAAGAAGTGGATCTCTACCGGTGCCCAGCCCACCGATACCGTTAAGGCGATCCTCAAAGCTGAGGGTATTCTGTAATCCTACCATGTAGGACTGCAGTCCAGTAAAGCATTGGAGGAACCAGTCTATGGAACTTTTGATTGTTTCCATCGCCAAGGGCCTTGTTGATAATAAAGATGCCGTTTCTGTTACCGCCGATGAGCCTATGGAGGATGGTACCATTGTATATCACCTGCATGTAGCTCCCGATGATATGGGACGAGTTATCGGTAAACAGGGTCGCATCGCCAAGGCGATTAGAACCGTTGTACGCGCTGCTGCCAGCAAGGCGGGCACCAAAGCCGCGGTAGAAATTGACTAAAAACACGGGGGCAGCTTTTGCTGCCCCTCTGTTTATCCCAATCTCTTTAAAAATCCATTCGTGATAAATTTTACTGTGCTATACACCTCATATTTTTTGAACAGCGGACAAACGCACACTTTTGTGTTGCGGGAGGAAAGAAAAATGATGAAACGTTTTTTAGAATGTGGAAAAATCGTCACAACTCACGGTCTAAAGGGAGAAGTTAAGCTACTGTCCTGGTGCGACACCCCCGAAGAACTGACCGATTGGGAAGTGCTGTATTTAGATAAAGGCAATCGGGAGCTGAAAATTGAATATGCCCGGGTGCAAAAAAATATGGTGGTCATGAAGATTGCCGGGATAGATAATGTTGATCAGGCACTGACACTGCGCAATAAGATATTGTATCTTGACAGAACTATGGAGGATCTGGAGGAAGGTGTTTACTACATCCAGGATCTGATGGGGCTGCAGGTGGTTGATGCCGACAACGGAAAATTATATGGTACACTGGTGGATGTAACAGAAACCGGTGCAAATGATGTGTACCATATTAAATTTGAGGATGGCAGCATTCAACTGATTCCTGCAATTCCTCAGGTAATTATAAAGATTGATATTGAGGGTGAACGAATGGAGATTCGCCCTTTGGAAGGGTTGTTTGACGATGTTACGGTTTGATATCGCCACACTATTTGTAGATATGTGCCGCTCGGTGGTGCATGAAAGCATAATTGGCAGAGCCATTAAGGCCGGTAAGCTGGAAGTGCATGTGCACAATATTCGGGAATTTGCATTTAACCGCCAAAACAGGGTAGATGACTCACCTTACGGAGGCGGTATGGGTATGTTGATGCAAGCTGACCCAATTTATCTTTGTTATCAGGATATTTGTTTGGATTTGCCCAAAAATCCCTATGTAATTTACATGTCGCCTCAGGGTAAACCTTTGACTCAACAAAAAGCAGTGGAACTGTCTAAAATGGATAATATTTTAATTATCTGCGGACATTACGAGGGTGTAGATCAGCGGGTTATTGACGAAATTGTCGATGAGGAGCTGTCAATAGGAGATTTTGTGCTTACCGGTGGAGAACTGGCAGCACTGACTGTGGTAGACTGTGTAGGACGTTTGTGTGAAGGCGTTTTAAAAGATGAAAGCTGTTTTACCGAAGAAAGCCATTGGAACGGACTATTGGAATATCCTCAGTATACTCGCCCACCCGTGTGGCATGGAATGGAAGTGCCGGAGATATTGTTGAGTGGTCACCATGAAAATATTGAAAAATGGCGCCGCCAGCAGTCGTTACGCAACACTTACTTAAAACGCCCGGATCTGCTGAAAGCAGCAGAACTGACAAAGCAGGATAAGCATTATTTAAAGCAACTGAAAGAAGAACTGGACACAAAAGAAGCTGACAGAAAAGAGGAATAGCAATGACAGGAACGCTGATTAATACCGGTGCGGTTGTAGCCGGCAGTCTCATTGGAATGGCTCTAAAAAAGGGATTGAATCAACGTGTAGAGCAAACAGTTACTTATGTGCTGGGACTTTCTACTTCTGTCATAGCGCTTAATGGGTTGCTATCTACCATGCTGAAAGTCAAAGAGGGCGGCAGCGTTGGATCTTCGGGAGAAATGCTGCTTTTGGTGAGCCTTGTGATTGGTGCTGTAGTGGGAGAAATTATCCGCATTGAGGATGGTCTTAATGCTTTGGGCGAGCAAATTGAACATAAGCTACATGCCGATAATTTTGCAAAAGGGTTTATTAGTGCTTCGCTGCTCTTTTGTGTGGGAGCTATGACGATAATGGGTACCATTTATGACGGTTTAAGAGGAGACACCAGTATTTTGGTTGCTAAAAGCATGTTGGACTTTATTGCAGCCATAATTCTCAGCTCTACCCTTGGAATAGGTGTTTTGTTCTCTGCCGTTACGGTACTTGTGTACCAGGGTGGACTGACGCTTGCGGCTGGATTATTGGAACCTGTTTTGGTTGGTTCACTGCTCAATAATATTTGCATGGTTGGTTATGCGATTGTTCTTTGCATTGGTATAAATTTTTTTGGAGTAATTAAAATAAGAACAGCAAACCTTTTGCCTGCGCTTTTGGGTCCTGTGGTGTACAATGTGCTAGGTATGTTGAAAACTTTGTAGGAAATACGCACAAATATCTGGGGTGGTTTGGGGCAATATATAGAAAACAAGCAGAAAATGGCTTTGAACTTGGCTTCATGGTTCGTTTGGCATTGACGACATTTGTTTGTATGATATAATTTAAATAAAGAAACCAAACATTTTTGATAGAATATAAGCATAGGAGAGTATGGGATATGTACGTTAAAGAGGTTACCGTTCAGAATCACGTAGGTCTGCACGCCCGTCCCGCTACATTTTTTATTCAGAAAGCAAATGAGTTTAAGTCTTCTATTTGGGTAGAAAAAGAAGAGCGCCGTGTTAATGCAAAGAGCCTTTTGGGTGTTCTGTCCCTTGGCATTGTCGGTGGTACCGATATTAAAGTAATTGCTGATGGCAGTGATGAGCAGCAGGCTGTTGAGGCTCTGGTTAAGCTCATAGATTCTGGTTTTGCTGAGTAATCAGCAGGAGTATTCCGAATGTAGAGGTGCGTGGTCATAAGTGGCGACGCACCTTTTTGTCGTTTTACTTATATTTTATAAAAACCTATCAGTGGAATCATTATAATACCCGCAAACCTTTTTATAAATGTTACAGGCTTTTGCCAAATATGTTTTGGGCAGGTGAACAGATGGACCAGCAGCGTTTAGAGCAGCTGCGCAACAAAACGGCGCTGCTGCCTCAGGAGCCGGGTGTATATATTATGAAGAACGCCCAGGGTGAAATTATATATATCGGCAAGGCTAAGTCTTTAAGAAATCGTGTATCCTCTTATTTTCGCTCGGTGGAAAAGCACCTTCCAAAGGTGTATAAAATGGTTGAGAATGTCAGTAGCTTTGACTATATTGTTACCGACAGTGAGTTTGAAGCATTGGTTTTGGAATGCAGCCTGATTAAGCTACATTCTCCAAAATATAATATTTTGCTTAAGGATGACAAGGGTTATCATTATATTCGTATTGAAACAAAGCCTTTTGGGCGGATAAGTGCCGAAAAACAGCAAACTGAAAAAGGTTCTACCTATCTTGGCCCATATGTATCTTCCATGGTAACTAAGCAGACGGTAGATGAAGCCAATAAAGCTTTTTTGCTGCCCACCTGCAACCGACGCTTTCCGGAGGACTTTAGAAAAGGGCGGCCCTGTCTTAATTACCACATCAAGCAGTGTATGGGTGTATGCACCGGCAAAATCAGCGCAGAAAGCTATAGAGAGACGCTTGGTGAAGCAATAAATTTTATTAAAAGCGGCGGAGCGCAATCTGTTGAAGAGCTGACTAAGAAAATGGAAGCAGCGGCTGAGGCGCTGGATTTTGAACGTGCAGCGCGCTATCGAGACCGAATTGCAGCTATCAACAAAGTAACACAGCAGCAAAAGGTTATTGCATACAACCACAAGAGCCTGGATGTCATTGCTTCGGTGCAGAGTCAGGAGCATATTTATCTCTCAGTTCTGGTGTTTCGAGAGGGGCGCCTGCGTGACAAACAAGATTACAGCTTCGATTTTTTAGAGACAGTAGAGGATACGCTGGAAGAATTCTTGCTCAGCTATTACATCGGTACGTCTGATCCGCCCACAGAGCTTTTTTTAGACACCAAACTGGAAAATGCCGAGTTGGTAAGCCGGGCAATAGGTGAACGAAACGGCAAAAAGCTTACAATTACTGTGCCCCAAAGGGGACAAAGCCTGCAGCTGGTAGAAATGGCGCGGAATAATGCCGCACAAAGCCTTGCAACTAAAACCAGGCGCACAGGCAGGGAACTGACTGCCGTGGACGAACTGGGACGCATTTTGGGGCTTTCCAAGCCTCCGGTGTACCTTGAAGCCTTTGATATATCGAACTATGGGGGACAGACTATTGTTGGCGGAATGGTTGTGTTTGAAAACGGCCGCCCACAAAAAAAGCTATATAAAAAATTTACCATCAAAGAGCAGCATATGCCGGATGATTATGCGGCTATGGATCAAATGCTTTCTCGTCGGGTACTGCGCTATCTGGAACATCAAAAAAACGGAGGAATTTCTGACGGGTTTGAGCGTCTGCCCGATTTGTGGCTCATAGACGGCGGAGCTACCCATGTAGCTGTTGCTCAACAGGTATTAAGCCGTTATGAGGTAAATATCCCGGTGTTTGGAATGGTAAAGGACAGTAAGCACCGCACCCGTGCCATTTCCTCCACCAATGATGAAATAGCCATCAGCATGAACAAAGGGGTATTTGCTTTTGTTACCTCTGTTCAGGATGAAGTACATCGTTACTCCATTGAATTTTCCCGTCAAAGCCATAAGAAAAACAGCCTGACTGCCAGACTACTGGAGGTAGACGGAATTGGAGAAAGCCGGATGACAGCGCTTTATCAGCACTTTAAAACCAATAAGGCAATGAAAGCTGCTACAGAGGAGGAGCTTGCAGCGGTAAAAGGGATGAATAAAGCTGCGGCAAAAAATTTATTTGTCTTTTTGCATCAAAACGATTGACAGCATAGGGGCAAATTCTTTAAGATGAAAGATGATCTAGATAAACAAAGCCAATTAGGACAAGCTGATTTTAAGTGGATAAAATGATATAATGTTAAGAAAATGGCTTTGCTTTAGGATGATTAAATGGTGACATAAAGCAAGGGGTTTAAATGCAGGCGGCTATGGCCGATATCAATAAATACAGGAGGACTCTGTGTTGAGAGTAATAACAGGCAAGGCAAGAGGAAGAAAACTGATTACTTTAGAGGGAATAGAGGTTCGCCCTACTACCGATATGGTAAAAGAGGCGATGTTCAGCTCTATCCAGTTTGAAATAGAAGGTACCAACGTATTGGATCTTTTTTGTGGCTCCGGTCAATTGGGGATTGAGGCATTAAGCAGAGGCGCACGCTATTGCATTTTTGTGGATGCATCCAGAGATGCGCAGGAAGTAACAAGAGCAAATCTGCAAAGCACCGGTCTGGCAAAAGACTCTCGAGTAGCAGCTATGGATTATGCGGCTTTTTTAAAGCAGACCAAGGAAACATTTGATATTGCATTACTGGATCCTCCTTATGAAAAGGGATTGGTGGCTGCGGCGCTGCCGTTGCTGGTTCCCAAAATGGCATCCTCCGGTGTAATTCTTTGTGAAACCGCCAAAAATGAGGAGCTGCCCCAGCAGGTGGAAGGCTTTTACAAGAAAAAAGAATATCTCTACGGTAAAATTAAGCTGACCGCATATCGTCAGGAAATGAGGGACGAAGCATGAGAACCGTTATTTGTCCCGGCAGTTTTGATCCCATTACCAATGGACATTTGGATATTATCCAGCGCGCCAGTAGTCTGTTTGACCATGTAATTGTACTGGTGGCGGCAAACCAGGAAAAACATAGTCACTTTACGTTGGAAGAACGTAAAAGCATGATAGAAGAAGTTATTTCTGATTTGCCAAATGTAGAGGTAGACATCTTTGGCGGTCTTCTGGTAGACTATATAAGGGAAAAAGAGGCTGTAGCTATTGTAAAAGGCCTGCGTGCTGTTTCAGACTTTGAATATGAGTTTCAAATGGCCATGACCAATCAAAAGCTATGCCCCAGCTGCGATACGCTGTTTTTTACCCCCAGTCCCCAAAATATGTACCTTAGTTCCAGTATCGTCCGGCAGGTTGCTGCGTTGGGCGGAGATATAACCGGTTTTGTGCCAGCCTGTTTAACAGAAAAAATAAAAAACAAGTTGCGCAAATAAAAGAAGGGAAGTGAGGAGCCAATGGCAAATATCGATGTGATACTCAATGATTTGGACGAGCTCCTAGAAAACTCTATGAGCGTGCCCCTCACCGGCGGCCGATGCCTGATTGACGCCGAAAAGGTTCGGGATCTTATTGACGACATCCGTTTGAATATGCCTTCAGAGATCAAGCAGGCAAAAGCAGTGGTTGCAGATCGCAACGAAATACTTGCGATGGCAAAACGGGAAGCCGATGGTTTAATACGCAAGGCAGAGGAACGCGCCAAAGCTTTGGTGGAACAGGATACCATTGTCCGGCAGGCCAATGCCAAGGCGCTGTCAATGCTCAACGAGGCAAATCAAAAAGCAAATGATATTATGAACAAAGCAACCGCACAAGCCAATGAACTGACCTCAACCTCAACTGCGCGGGCAACGGAAGCGCTTACCCAAGCCAACCTGCGAGCAAGAGAAATGAAGCAGGCAGCTTATGAGTTCTCTGAAAACATGCTTCGCTCCACGCAGGAAGCCCTTGAGCGCTCTCTGGCTGATGTCCGCACCACAAGACAGGCGCTTAATAACTCTGCAACCGAAACAGCCAGGGGTACAAAGGTTCGGCCGGAGCCAGTGCGAGGACGATTTGACGATTAAGCTCATTGGCCGTCACTTGACAGAAATTTTATAAAAAAGAATATACATATGCAACAAAAAGAACCCTTTCGCAACTGAAATGTGAGAGGGTTCTTTTTGTTGTTGTAAAATCAATGTTTGAGCGTATTTACAAGGCTTTTTTGTCGCCCAAAAGCAATAAAAATGCCTTGCTTTTATGGCTTGTTTGTATTATAATTTGGTTATGAGTGGTTAAAAGTGGTGTTTAGTGGTTAATTTGACCTTAAAAATGCCGATATAGATAATGGGAGGTGACGGGAAGTGCTCATTGGCCAGTACGAACATAGTATAGATGCAAAAGGCAGATTGAACTTCCCGGTAAAGCTCCGTGAAGATTTGGGCGAGACTTTTGTGGTAACCAAGGGACTGGATGAATGCCTGGCAGTATACTCCTTTGATCAGTGGAAGCTGTTGGAGGAGCGTATCAACCGGCAGCCTGTGTCCAAGGCAAGGGTACTGCAACGATTCTTTTTTGCCAGCGCGATAGAAGTGGAACCGGACAAGCAGGGAAGAATTGTTCTCCCTGCTCACCTCAGGGAATATGCGCATCTTGAAAAGGATGTAGTGGTAACCGGTGCTTGCGATAAAGCTGAAATTTGGGACAAGGCTCATTGGGAAGCTTGCACCGGAGAGTTAACTTCGGAAATGATGGCAGAAGCCATAGACAGCATGGATTTTTAATCTGTAAAGAGGAAAGAATAATATAAATAATCCGCAGGGTTATTTATTGTGCATCGTTCCGAATGGGACGGCACATTAAGTTTTAAATGGCCGTGGCACAGCCACATGGCCAATTTATATTAGCCGCAGGCTAATATAAAAAAGAGGGGGACAACATTCATGGAAACTGAGTTTAACCATACGTCGGTGCTTCTTTGGGAATGCATTGACGGACTGAATATTCGTCCCGACGGCATCTATTTGGATGGGACGGCAGGCGGTGCCGGACACTCTTTGCAAATTGCAAAAAAATTAACGGCAGGCCGATTAATTGCATTGGATAAAGACCCTACTGCGGTAGAAGTAGCCTCTAACCGGCTTAAACCATATCCGGGTGCCCAAGTGGTAGAGAGTGATTATGCAGATATTCCAGCCGTGCTGGACGATTTGGGAATAGAATCCGTAGATGGTATCCTGCTTGATTTGGGTGTTTCCTCCTATCAGCTTGACACCCCGGAACGTGGCTTTTCCTATATGAGCGATGCACCCTTGGATATGAGAATGACACAAAAGGGGACAAGCGCTTTTGATATTGTCAATACCTATGATGTCAGTTCTTTGGCAAGAATTATTCGTGAGTTTGGGGAAGAAAAGTTTGCACTGCAAATAGCAAAAAAAATAAATTATGCCCGACAGGATGGTCCTATAGAGACAACCGGAAAGCTGGTAGAAATCATAAAGCAGGCAATGCCGCCCAATGCCAGGTACGAGGGAGGACATCCCGCAAAAAGAACCTTTCAGGCAATCAGGATAGCAGTGAACAGCGAGCTGGATAACCTCTCACGCTGCCTTGACGGTGCATTTGAGCGTATTGCGCCGGGAGGAAGGTTTGTAATTATCACCTTTCACTCTCTAGAAGACAGAATGGTAAAACAAAAATTTGCGGCGCTTTGCAAAGGCTGTACTTGTCCGCCGGACTTTCCCATCTGTGTTTGCGGCAATAAGCCCAAGGCAAAGCTGGTAAACAAAAAACCAATTGAAGCAAGCGCAGAAGAGCTGGCACACAACAGCCGTAGCAAATCTGCCAAATTAAGAATTATAGAGAAGTTATAAAATATTTGTTTGATTAGGAGCGGAGAGTATATGAGAGACAGTACCGCAAGAAAATTAGACATAGAAGAAGTTCAGCTCAACCAATATGACCTTAGACGCTACGAGGAACCGGAGCGCCAGCCTCAGCGTCCAAATCTGACCGTAAGGGTAAACAGACCCGAGCGGCACATATCCGGATTTAAGCTGTTTGTATGCTTAGCTCTTACCGTAGCGCTGGTCTCACTTTCTATTTACACCAATGTAATGATGATTGAAATGGGAGATGATATCAGACAAAAAAGCAAAGAGCTGGAGCTGCTGAAAAGCGAGACGGTTCTTCTTCAGTCTAAGCTGGAATCTGCTACCTCTATTCAGAATGTGGAGCAATACGCAGCGGTCAATTTAAACATGGGTAAAGTAGAAAAATATCAGATTACCTATATCCAATTGGATGATGGAGACAAAATTGAAAAAACAAATAAGGCTCCTGATAAGGCTCCAGAGCAGCGTTTAAGAAGTGCTGGGCAAAAGATGGTGGAATACCTTAAAAATAGCTAAAATATAATGAAGATGTTAGAGAACTTTTTTATGAGTGTTTTAATAAGTTTACTAACGAAAACAAAGAGGTAAGAAATTGTTCTTAGCTCTTAGTTTTTATCAGGCTACTGCCTAGGGATAAGTTATGACGGCAGTAAATAGGAAGGAGGCGTGGGAAGATGTCTAAGTTGCCGGCCAATTCTTTACGCAACCGGTTGTTGGCCGCCGCGTTGCTCCTAACTGTTGTAGGCTTTGGCACTGTTATTCGCAGCCTGTACATTGTGCAAATAGAAAAAGGTGACTTTTACCAGCAAAAGGCAATTTCCCAGCAGCTGCGCACCACCACCATTACCGCAAACCGGGGCACCATTTATGATGCCAATATGAAAAAACTTGCGGTTTCTGCTACAGTTTGGACCGTTGTATTCTCTCCTGCTGATATTACTGATGAGCAGGCAGAGGTACTGGCTGATGGTCTTGCTGACATTTTAGGCGTAGACCGCGAAATGATTATTGAAAAAGCAAAAAACAAAAAGAATTATCATCAGATAGTAAAAAAGAAAGTTGAAAAGGAAACTGCCGATAAGGTTTTGGCTTTTGCAAGTCAAAATAAAATCGGCGGTGTTTATCTGGTGGAGGACAGCAAGCGTTATTACCCTTATGGAACCCTTGCCTCCACTGTTTTGGGCTTTGTAAACGATGAAAACCAAGGTTCCTACGGGCTGGAGGCTTATTACAACAATACACTGAGCGGGACACCCGGCAAGATGGTGTCTGCTAAAAACGCACAAGGTACCGATATGCCGTTGGAGTATACCGATATGTATGATGCACAGGATGGCAACAGCATTGTACTGACCATTGATGAAACGGTGCAGCATATGGTAGATAAGCATGTGCGTACGGCCGTCATTGAGCATGGTGTAAAAAATAGGGCTGCAGCTATTGTCATGGATGTGCGTACGGGCGAAATTTTAGCCATGACAACCATGCCGGATTTTGACCCCAACGAACCGCTGGTCATTGCAAATACAGCAACCCGTGAGGCAGTTAACAGTATGGACAGGAGCACCGAAGAAGCAAGTCAGGCATATCGAAAGGCTTTGGAAGAAGCTCAGTTTTTGCAATGGAACAACAAATGCATTTCGGAACCTTATGAACCAGGCTCGGTATTTAAGGTGTTTACCGTTGCCACAGCACTGGAAACCGGCGCAACAGATATGAACCATACATACAATGACCCTGGCTATTATGTTGTTGGCGGTGTAAAAAAACACTGCTGGAAGGCGGGCGGACACGGCCATCAGACATTGGCGGAAACCGTGCAAAACTCCTGTAACCCTGCTTTTATGATGATGGGTGAAGCCATAGGCCCTTTAAATTTTTTCAATTATTATAAAAATTTTGGTCTTGCCAACCCAACCGGAGTAGACCTGCCAGGGGAGGCAAATGGCATTAATCACTCTTTAGAGCAGCTGCAAAAGCTTTCGGAAGGATATTTGGCTACCACAGCATTTGGACAGACCATAAAGGTAACTCCTTTACAGATGATTACCGCGGTGGCTATCGCAGTCAATGGCGGTTATTTGTATGAACCTCATCTGGTAAAGCAAATTTTGGACAGCGAGGGCAATATTGTTTCTACCATTGAGCCAAACATGAAGCGGCAGGTTATTTCTGAAGAAACATCCAAGTTGGTCTGTCAGCTGCTGGAGAGCGTAGTAAATGAAGGCTCCGGTAAAAATGCATACATTCCCGGTTACCGCATTGGAGGTAAAACCGGCACTTCAGAAAAACTGGACTTAAAGCGCGCCACAGGTAGAGATGAGAATATTCTTTCATTTGTGGGTGTGGCACCAATGGATGACCCACAGTATGCCGTGCTGGTACTTTTGGATGAACCGTCCCTTACCAATGCATACGGCTCAACCATTGCGGCTCCTGTTGTGGGTGCAATTTTTGCCGACATTTTGCCCTATTTGGGTGTTCAAAAGGTTTACTCTGAAAGTGAGCTGAAAAACGCAGAGGTTAAGGTGCAGAATTATGTTGGGAAGGCTCCCCATGACGTACAAGGAAACATTGCCCGTCTCAATCTTACTGCTAAAATTATGGGCAGCGGCGGTACCGTGGTTTCACAGATGCCACCGGCTGGTTCGGAAGTACCCCAAGGCAGTACGGTAATTTTGTTTACCGATGCCAATTCTGCAAGTGAGACAGTGACAGTTCCCGATGTAGTGGGTAAAACCGGCTTGGCAGCAAACAAGCTTATCTTAAATGCCGGGTTAAATATTAAAGTTACCGGTGTAGGAATTGAAAATGGTAATGCCGTAGCTGCAAAGCAGTCAATAGAAGCAGGAACACAGGTACCACGGGGTACGCTGGTCACGGTAGATTTTGCAGACATTTCAATGCAAAACATCTTCTAATTTTGTTTTTATAGCGCTTGTGGTATAATAACCATAAAGTATGCAAGATTAGTGTTATATTGCTACAATTATTTTGTACAAATACCATTTTACGTCATTTTATAATTGTTAATTATGCTATACTAGCATAGATTTTGCCAGGCATGCCCTATGCCATAGGCCCGAGGAAAGAAAGCAGGTGTACGCTGATGACATTGGGACAATACTTTGAAGGTATTTCTTATACAACTCAGCTGGAGCAGCCGCAGGAGATGGAGATTTCTTCGTTAACCAGTGATTCACGCCAGATACGTCCGGGATGCTTGTTTGTTTGCATAAAGGGCGGAAAGTTTGATGGACATGAGGCAGCGGCAACAGCCCTGAGTCAGGGAGCTGCTGCTGTGGTGGTTGAACACGACCTGGGCCTGAGTCAGCAGATTTTGGTAGAAAACACACGCAGTGCCTATGCCATTCTCTGTGCCAATCATTTTGGTAACCCCTCCCGCAAGATGAAGCTTGTTGGTACTACAGGTACAAATGGCAAGACAACAACGACTTTTTTGCTAAAGAGCATTTTGCAGTCGGCAGGTAAAAAGGTTGGATTAATGGGTACAATCCACAATGAGATTGCTGATATGGAACTGCCTGCCAAGTACACAACGCCGGATCCCTACCAGCTACATGCAATGTTGGATCGAATGGCAGAAGCCGGGTGCGAATATGTTGTAATGGAAACATCTTCTCATGCGCTTGACCAGCACCGCCTGGACGGCTGTGAGTTTGAAGTAGGCATCTTTACAAATCTGACACAAGACCACCTGGATTATCACGGCACCATGGAAAATTATTTTGCAGCAAAAAAGCGCTTGTTTTCTATGGCCAAAAGCTCGGTAATCAATATTGATGATGAACATGGCGCTTTGTTGGCACAGGAGCTGGGTGACAAAGCACATACCTGTTCTTTGGTACGTGATGATGCAGATTATACCGCTAAAAATGTTGTTTTTAGCGCCAAAGGTACAGATTTTATTTTAGTAGGCAATAACTTAATTCACCGTGTACATCTGTGTATGCCGGGTAAATTTTCGGTGGCTAACGCTATGGGTGCCGCAGCAGCCTGCCTGTTGTTGGGGTTGGATATAGAAGAAGTTGCCGACGGTCTGGCCAAATGCCCCGGTGTTACCGGGCGGGCTGAGGTCATTCATGCAAATGTGGATTTTACCATCATACGTGATTATGCCCATACTCCTGACGGTTTGGAAAAAATGATTTCTGCATTGAAAGAATATGCTACCGGTAAAGTGGTAACGCTGTTTGGCTGTGCAGGAAACCGAGATCGCACCAAACGTATCCATATGGCAGAGATGGCTGCAAAATATTCAGATTTTGTTATATTGACCTCTGATAATCCTCGTGATGAGGACCCGATGCAAATTATCAATGATGCAAAGCCCGGCTTGGATGAATATAAAACTCCATACCGCATCATCCCTGACCGTTATGCAGCCATAGCATGGGCTCTTGACAACACGGCATCGGGTGATATTTTGTTGCTGGCAGGCAAAGGACATGAGGATTATCAGGTGCTACACGATGAAACAATCTATTTTGATGAAAAAGTGGTCATACAGGAGTTGTTGGAGGGAAAACCTCGTTTGATGCATAAGCCTTAAGGCAAAACTGCCGGTAAAAGGGGCAGTTATCAATATTAATTTTAGGTGGTACTGGCTGGTGGAAGCTTTAAAAATCAGTGAGATAGCAAAGGCACTAAAAATCGAGGCCCCCTGTGAGGGCGAAATTTTAGAAATATGTACAGATTCTCGAGTGGCAGGCCCCGGAAGTTTATTTATAGCCATTGAAGGGGAACACCTGGATGGCCATGATTATATTGAAAAGGCATTGGAACGAGGCGCCACCTGTATCCTTGCGCATAAAGACGGTTCTTGGTCTGCAGATAAAGTATTGCGGGTGAAAGACACATTGCGTGGGCTTTTGGATATTGCAGCTTATTATCGTACCAAATATAAACCTCATGTAATTGGTATAACCGGCAGTGTAGGTAAAACCACCACCAAGGATATGGTTGCTGCCGTACTGGAATCAGGCTTTACAACCATAAAAACAATAGGCAATCAAAACAATGAAATTGGTGCTCCAAAAACCATTTTATCCATTGATGGGAATACTCAGGCAGCTGTGATAGAAATGGGAATGTGCGGATTTGGGGAGATACAGGATCTTGCACAGGCTGCAAGGCCGGAAATAGGGGTTATCACTAATATCGGTGTATCCCACATGGAACTGTTGGGTTCTCGGGAAAACATATTAAAAGCGAAGCTGGAATTGGCAGATTGCTTGCCTGACGGTGCGACTTTGTTTTTATGCGGGGACAACGACTTGCTCCGCAATGTAAAAATACCACGTCTGAATGTGGTGTTTTACGGCATGGAAAATCCCGATTGTCAGGTAAGGGGAGAGGTAACCCGAAGCACACCTCTCAACACGTGGTTTACCATTCACTGGCAGGGGAAAAACTGGCAAGCCTGTATTCCAGGATGTGGGAATCATCTGGTGCAGAATGCACTGGTAGCATTTGCTATTGGTGTTACATTGGGACTTCCGGCTGACAAAGCCGTTGAAGCATTAAAAAATTATGTTCCTTCCGGTATGCGCCAAAAGGTTGTTGAAGCTGGTGGTGTTACAGTTGTAGAAGATTGTTATAATGCCAGCCCAGACTCTATGGTGGCAGCAATTAAAACGCTCAGCGCATTCCCCAAAACAGGACGAAAAATTCTTGTTTTATCTGATATGCTTGAATTGGGCGATATTTCAAAACAGAGCCATTATGATGTGGGTGTTTATGCAGCTAAGTCAGGAGTAGACACACTGCTTGCTTTTGGTGAAGAGGGAGCACAGTATGTAAAAGGTGCATCAGAATCGGGACTTAAGGATGCTAGATGGTTTGAGCAAAAGTCTGAGGTGGCACCTGCAATCATATCGATATTACAGCAGGGAGACCTTATTTGGTTTAAGGCCAGCCGTGCTATGAAGTTGGAAGAAGTTTTGGAAGAGGTATACAAAGGCTTACAAATTTCTTTGCAACAATAGTATCTGCTCACCTATAAATTATCAGAACTGCTTGACTTGATGGGTGGTTCTCTACAAAATGCCGCACCGCGGGGATGGGAAAATAGTTATGGATGGTATCTGGATTGTTACAACTGTAGTATTGGCTTTTGGTATTACGGCCGTATCGGGCATATGGCTTTTGCCCATACTAAGAAAGCTGAAGTTTGGCCAAATGATTTTGGACATTGGCCCCAGCTGGCACAAAAGCAAACAGGGTACCCCCACCATGGGTGGAGTTATGTTTATTTTCGGCATTGTTATTGCATCGGTAGCAGGCTATTTGATTTTGGAATTTAACTCGCCTCTGTCCTCCAGACCGGATAGTGTTTTGGTGCGAGCAAGATTGATTTATGGCTTAATGCTGGCACTGGCATTTGGACTTATTGGCTTTGTAGATGATTATACTAAAATTGTTCATAAGCAGAATGAAGGTTTAACCCCACGTCAAAAGCTGTTGCTGCAAACAATATTTGCAGTGCTTTACTTATCGTTGCTTTATATAAGCGGCGACCGAAATACTGTGCTGATTATTCCCTTTGTAACTGCAATTGATATTGGATTTTTTTACTATCCGTTTGCTTTGTTGGCAATTTTAGCCCTTACCAACGCCGTCAATTTTACAGATGGCCTTGATGGACTACTTTCCTCGGTTACTTTTGTTGTGGGCATTGCTTATATGATTATCACATCCATCTTGAGTATGTGGGAAATGGGTATTATGTCAGCGGCAATGGCCGGAGGATGCCTTGGTTTTCTGGTGTGGAATTTTCACCCTGCTAAGGTATTTATGGGCGATACCGGTTCGCTCTTTTTAAGCGGTTTGATTATTGCGTTGTGTTTTGGCACGGGTATGCCGCTGCTTATTGTACTTATTGGTATAATCTATGTGATAGAAATGGCATCTGTTGTGATTCAAATGACCTATTTTAAATTAACTCATGGCAAACGGATTTTTAAAATGAGTCCTATCCATCATCACTATGAGCTTTCCGGCTACAGTGAGGTGCAAATTGTCATGATGTTTTCGGCGGTTACGGTAATTGGTTCAGCACTTGCCATTTGGTCATTATTTCTGATTTAATCTAATCTGCAAGGGGGTGGCGGCACTGGCTGCTTCAAAAGCAAAGGGCGGCTCTAAACGAACCCCCATTAAGCATGTAAAAGGCAGCATTGACCTGACCTTTTTGGTTCTGGTGCTTTTGTTACTGGTATTTGGCCTTGTCATGATGTTTTCGGCCAGCTATGCCTACGCGTATTACTATGAAGACAATAGTTTTCATTTTATTACCCGCCAGCTGGTGTTTGCAGTCTTGGGCCTGGCAGCCATGGCTGTGCTTTCCACTTGGGATTATCACATTTGGCATAAGTTTGCCTGGTTATCCATGATTGTTTCTGTGGTGCTTCTTGTGCTGGTATTTACTCAACCGGCAATCAATAATGCCAAACGATGGATTTTTATCGGAAGCCAATCCTTTCAGCCATCAGAAATTGCGAAGTTTGCAGTGGTTCTACTGTTTTCGCACATTATATCTATTAATTATGAAAAAATGAAAACCTTTCGTTACGGAATACTGCCCTTTGGTATTATTCTGGTTATTTTGGCAGGTTTGCTCATTGCGGAGCCTCATCTTTCGGGTACTGTACTGATTGTGCTCCTTGGCGGTATCATGATTTTCATTGGCGGTGCAAGCCTAAAATGGTTTGGAGCGGCTGTTGGCGGAGGCGTTGGTTTGGCTGCCGTGGCCATGATGATTCCTGCCATACGAGACCGCGCCATGTACCGTATCAATGTATGGTTGGATCCTTTTCTTGACCCGCAGGGTGCAGGTTTTCAGACAATACAGTCTTTATATGCCATTGGTTCCGGCGGCCTTTTGGGTGCAGGCATCGGTAATTCTCGTCAAAAATATCTTTTTTTGCCAGAACCTCAAAATGACTTTGTTTTTTCTGTAGTATGTGAAGAGTTGGGGTTTGTTGGTGCGGTGCTAGTTATCCTTTTGTTTGTTTTACTCATTTGGCGTGGTTTTACCATTGCCATAAAGGCAAGGGACCGATTTGGCACCCTGCTGGCGGCAGGCCTTACAGCACAGGTGGGAATACAGGCGGTACTGAATGTGGCGGTTGTTACCAACACATTGCCCAACACCGGGATTCCACTTCCATTCTTTTCATATGGGGGTACAGCGCTGGCAATGCTGCTGGCTGAAATGGGTATTATTTTATCTATTTCCAGACAAACGGCATTGGAAAAAGAATAGCTGGAGCACAAATGGATGTATGAGTATTCTGCGGGCTCTTTGATAAGGGAGTCCGCATTCAATTTTTTGCCGCATGGCGGTGCAAAGGAGCCTGAGCAATGAAAAAGCTAAAGATACTTTTTGCCTGCGGGGGAACGGCCGGGCACATCAATCCTGCGCTTTCGGTAGCAGCTACCATTCGACAAAGATATCCGGATACCGAAATCTGCTTTGCCGGAAACCCCAACGGAATGGAAGCCAGGCTTGTTCCGGCTGCAGGCTTTGACTTTGTTCCTTTTCGTGCAATGGGCATCCAGCGCAGGCTGACACCACAAAATATTGTAAGAAATTTTAAATCAGTTGGGTTGCTTATAACTTCTGGCGGACGTGCACAAAGGGTAATTGAGGCATATAAACCGGACATTGTAGTGGGAACAGGAGGCTACGTAAGCGGACCAATTGTACTTAAGGCATCTAAAATGGGGATTAAGACGGTGACCCATGAGCAGAATGCATTTCCCGGAGTAACAACCAAGTTGTTATTTCGACATGTAGATAAAGTATTATTGGCAGTTGAAAAAGCAAAGGACTACTTGCCACAAGGCGTAGATTGTGTGGTAACAGGTAACCCTGTCCGTCCTCAAATTCTGACAGCAGACAGGAATGCTGCTCGCAAGGTGCTGGGGATTCCATCAAATAAAATTTGTCTCCTTTCCTTTGGGGGAAGTCTGGGTGCTCAGAGGATTAATGAGTCCATAGCCGATGTAATGGCATGGCATGTTCCCAAAGGAAATATTCATCATATTCATGCCACCGGACAGTATGGCGTTGAGCTTTTGCCTCGTCTTTTAAAAGAAAGGGGTGTAGATGTCAAGAGCCCTAGCTTGGATATTAGGGAATATATCAATGATATGCCCATGTGTTTAGCAGCAGCAGATTTGGTTATTTGCCGTGCAGGTGCGATCACCCTTAGTGAGCTTCAAGCAGTAGGTCGTGCATCCATTTTAATTCCTTCGCCTAATGTTGCTGAAAACCATCAGTTTCATAATGCCATGGTTTTGGTCAATCAAAATGCTGCAGTTGTTATAGAGGAAAAAGAGCTTTCCGGTAAAAAGCTGGCATCAACGGTTAATGACTTAATTCGTGACCCACAGCGACTACGCCTTTTAGGTGAAAATGCAAAAAAACTGGCAATTTTAAATGCGAATGATAGGATTTTGGAAGAAATAATGGCTCTTTGCCTATCATAAAGCGTAACCCAAAAACCACAAAAAACATAGTATACATTTGCAGGCGGTCTTAAAAATAACAGCTTTTAAGAAGCGGCACCGCCAAGCTTTTTTGGAAAGGATGCAGATGTATGGCTGTTTACATAGTGGATGGTGGGAACCGACTGGAGGGAAGCGTACCGATACACGGTGCAAAAAATTCCGCACTGCCAATCCTGGCAGCTGCTGTTAATTGCGGTCCCTGTGTCATAGAAAACTGCCCAAGACTAAGCGATATTGAAGTGTCTCTGGATATTTTGGAGCATTTGGGATGCCGCACTACCCGAGAAGGCACCCGTGTCTGCATAGAACCCGGCACTGACGGTGATTACTGTATACCCGAGCACTTAATGTGCGCCATGCGTTCTTCTATTGTTTTTTTGGGTGGTATTCTTGCTAAATTTGGCAAAGCAGAGATGACACTTCCGGGGGGATGTGAGCTTGGAGCTCGTCCAATCGACATTCATTTGGCTTCTTTGCGTAAAATGGGCGCTAAAATAGTGGAGGACGGTGGTTTGCTGCTCTGTGATGCAGCAAACGGTCTTTCTGGAACCGATATTGTTTTTCCGTTTCCCAGCGTAGGCGCAACCGAAAATGTTTTGATTGCGGCCGCAACGGCAAAAGGGCGCACCCGAATTATCGGTGCAGCGCGAGAGCCCGAAATAGGAGATCTTATCACCTTTTTATCCGGATGCGGTGCTCAGATTGAGCTTGGTATTGATGGTATTATTACAATAGATGGTGTCAGAGAGTTACATGGATATAACCATAGTGTAATACCAGACCGAATTGTTGCAGGTACTATTTTATGTGCTGCTGCTGTTACCGGCGGCGAGGTGGAAATAACAAACGTAAAACCAGCACATTTATTGACTACAATGGCATATCTGCATAATGCGGGCTGCAAGGTAAAAACACGTTTGGATTCAATTTTGCTGAAAGCACCTGAGCGAATGAATGAGCTTGGCATTATAAAAACACAGCCGTATCCCGGCTTCCCAACCGATATGCAGGCTATTTTAATGGCAGTTGCTACCCGTGCGGACGGCACATCGGTATTTGTAGAAAATATTTTTGATGGTCGTTATCGGCATGTTGGTGAACTGCTAAAATTGGGTGCCGATATAAAGCTTGTTGACAGAGTGGCAGTTGTTACCGGAGTTGCCGATTTAAAAGGCGCACAACTAAGATGCACTGACCTAAGAGGGGGAGCAGCCGCTATTGTGGCTGCGCTTTCAGCCAAGGGCAGAAGCGAAATTAAAGATATATGGCATGTTGAACGAGGATACGAGGACCTTACCGGCAACTTGACAGTGCTGGGAGCAAAAATAAGACGTGGGGATGACCAATGGATACAAAAAGTGTCAGCAGGCCGAGGCGGCGTAAACGCAGAGCAAAAAGAATAGTGGCCACCACGCTGTTTTTACTGGTAGTGTTTGCTTTGGCAACTGTGGTTTGTGTCACCATGTTTTTTGAAATAACAGATATTGCCGTAGCAGGGGCTATCCGGTATCAGGTATCTGATGTTATAGAAGCCTCTGGAATCCGCGCCGGACAAAACATTTTGGCAATTGATACAAAGTCAATTTCTAAAAAGCTGAAAAACGAGTTTCCGTACATATCTTCGGTTAAAATTGCCCGGATACTGCCTGCTACGGTAGAAATAAGAGTAGAAGAATTTAGTCCGGCAGTTACTGTTGTCAATTCAGAAGAAAGTTACACGCTGCTGAGTGAGGATGGCAGGATATTAGAACATTGTCAAGGAGTTAGCACCGAGGGGTTGCCTTTGGTAGTAGGCAAAGATGTTTCCGGGCTGACTGTGGGAACATACCTTGGTGACTGCCAGGATGAAAGCTTTGCATCTATGATGGTGACCATTCGCCGTGTAGCAGAAGCTGTGGAAGAGACCGGCTTTGAAGGTATTAAATATGTGGATGTCAGTGATGAACTTTGTACCACTATTTTGTATGAAGACAGGGCGCTTTTAAAGGTGGGCAGCGAACTGGAATTAAGCTACAAGCTGCGTATGGCTCATGAGATATTGGTTAATCAACTTGGTAGCAGTTTTGAAGGGACGGTTGACTTGACGTTGCCGCCAAAGGCTTATACAATGGAAACAGACATAGGCTCTTTGGTAAATAAGGATTATTGGAATGCATATTGATATAGGATGCTTTGCATAAAGATAAAGATGCAAGATTGTGCATATTTGGGAGTATAATTACAAAAATTCGACAAATGGAAGCATTTGAATGTTGATTATCCTTTGCAAATCTGCTAAAATATTTTATAGATGTAAAGTAAATATTTTGATATTTTTGCATCCCAAATACTGCTCTAAGGTGTTTTATACAGAGCAGTATATGTATAAACTATAAAAGCTTTAGTGTCATTAAGGATTGGCGTAAATAAAGGACGCATTAAAATATCGAAGGAATGGTGAAATGGGAATGAAGATCGATCTGGACAACGGCAACGAAAGGGTAGTCTCTATAAAAGTCGTTGGTGTCGGCGGCGGCGGCGGCAATGCAGTAAAACGTATGTGCAGTGCCGGCATGGGCGGTGTTGAGTTCATCTCCGTCAACACTGATATACAGGCCCTTCGCACCTCCAACGCTACTTATAAGTTACATATTGGTGACAAGCTGACTCGCGGACGTGGTGCAGGCGGCGACCCTAGCATGGGAGAAAAAGCTGCCGAGGAGAGTAAGGACGAAATTGCAGCAGCCTTAAAGGGCACAGACATGGTTTTTGTTACTGCCGGTATGGGTGGCGGCACTGGTACTGGCGCAGCACCCGTAGTAGGCCGGAT
>JAEYXR010000076.1 GCA_023431215.1 Bacillota bacterium | reverse complement strand
TCCTTCCTCATGGTCAGCTGTAATTAGTTTAGACTAACCACACAACTGAATTACTGGTTAGCCAAAACTAACCAAGTGCTATAATACAGTAGCCAAGGTCTGAAGTCAATAGTTTTTTAAAAATTTTGCAATATTGTTTTGACTATATATGAAAAACCGCTGTGCGAATGGTGATTGAAACAATAAAAAGAGGCTTTCTCAGAAGCCTCTTTTTATAAGTATTCTCTACTCACTTGCCGGTATTAAAATTTATATCTAAAAAATATAGTCTTTAAAAGTAAAGTTTTTTTATGTAGCAAAAAGGATGTTTTAACGTTGTTAACAGGGTAAAAAACGCAGTTTTTGGTGATAAAGCGGAGGCTTGGTCAAAGGGTTATCCATTTTTTAGCTCATCCCTTAACTTACGATACTGGATGATAGGGGCATCCCCGGGCAACAGCTTCTCTGAAGATTTATAGGAGGAGGCTTTGGGCTTTTGGGTGATAACCACTCGTTTATCCTGCTGTTCAATAATTTTATTGGCGTATTTACCAAAAAAGGCAACAAGGCGATCCAGCAGTTTTATGCCTGTAATCTTACAGTAAAAGCGAATATACAATATTGTGTTTTCATCATCTACAGGAGCAAAGTAAATAATTACTTTAATTTTTTTGCTTATATGGTTCATCCATATGTTGGGAAAAAGAAAGCTTAAATATGTAGGTTTAATAACACATTCCACAGGGGGTTTTGGCTTTTGACCAATATCTACTTCATTGTTGGCGCTTGTAATCAAAGCGTCTTCTAAGAACTGGACCTTTGGCCCGTTAACCAAGGTTTTGTTCCCCCTGCCAATTGTGTTGTAATGGACAAAAGGCAGGTGTACAACATCAAGCTGGTTTTCTATACACCTGGAGTAGTGGGAATTCCAATGGTCCTCAATCTCACTGTAAACGTATGAATCATCTACATCTTTATCAAAAAAGGGAAGTATGGAGGTGATTTTTTCACTATCACCATACCATAAGTAAATAATGCCGTTGCTTTCTGTCACAGGATAATGCTTAACATTATAACGGCTCATATCGGAAGTAGATGCTTTGCCGTTTGCGGGAATAAAGGTGCAATGACCTGACTTATTAAACTCCAGGCCATGAAAGGGACACTGCACGCAGTCTCCCTTGACTTTACCCTTGCTTAACGCAGCTCCTCTGTGGGTACATTGGTCTGCAACGCAGCCAATTTCACCTTTTTCATTTCTAAACAGCGCCAGCTCCAAATTCAATCTTTTTACACCGACAATTTGCTTGGGCTTAACAACCTTGGATGGCAATATGGCATACCATTGATTAGGTATCACAATAGACACTCCTTTCATAATAGGTACTTAAAGAATGATAATTTAATATAAATCAAACTCTTGCAGTTAGGCTAGAATACCCTTTTTACAAAAAGTAATAGGATTTTAAAAGATACTGCTCATCATATTTTTGTGCCAGCTTATAAAGTTGATTTTTTACGGTAGTCAGCTTGGCTGTGTTGTTTTTATACTTTTCAAGTGCGGAGAAAAAACGCTTTTTTTCATCTGGCTGTGCAACATTTTTAAAGTATCCCCAAACGTGCAGCAGGGCATTAACAGCATTGTTAATTTCATGGGGTTGGTCCAAAGCCTGTTCTAAAATACTGTAAAACTGTTTTACCGGGTATGCATGCTTGTCCTTTAGTAGCTCCCGTATTGCCAAATATGCATTTGGAGAAAGCTCCAGCACGCTATATTTATATTTGGCCCACTCTTGCTCCAAAGGTAAGATGCTGTGTGCATCCGAGATTAATAAGTCGCACTTTATGGCGGATAAGTTCTTATCTTTTACTTCAAGCATCATATCCAGATTCAAATGGCGTACTGTTTGGTAAAAATCTAAAAACTGCTGTGTACTAATTGATTTAGAATGTGCCCCCGGTTTACCGGCAGGGCTTTGCTGTGAATAATGAATCTTTTGCCGTCCATCAAGGGTTGTCCATGTCTTTGCACATTGCAAAATCCAGTCAGTCTCGCTTCGGCTTTCCTGGGGTGAATTAATAGAATGATGCAACGTATCAAAAACAGCGGGAATACCCAGTCGCCCTGCAATTTTCAGCACATCATCTATGTTGTAAATGCGCTCGTCATTTTCCAATACAATGCGGCTTCGGATACTGCTGCTCAATTGAGCCCAGTTACGGCAAAACCGGTCCATTGCTGCCGACTTATCACCATAGGCACCGCCAACATGTAAAATTATTTTACTTGTACTGTCTGTGTTCAACAGGCTTAATACCTGTTCATGATATTCCAAATCGGCAATAGCACGCTTTACCACATCTTCATCGGGAGAATTGATGACCGTATACTGACCGGGATGCATAGAAACACGCATGTCTGCATTGAAAATGGCATTGCCTATTTTTTCAAAGGCATCTGCAAATTCTTCTTGCCATGGCAAAGTGTTTACGGGACTGGAGCCGAATGGAATTAAATCGGAGCTGATACGAAAAAGCCGTATATTGTTTGCTTGATTATATTGCACAAACTGCATCAATACCTCAAGATTATGTGTAATAAGCTCCCGCAGACGCTGGGGTGTGGCAGTACGCATTGTGCAGGATTTTAGTTGTGCGTCCTCAATTCCCAGAGCGAGGCAGGCATACCCAAAATTAATCATGGCAATTCCTTTCAGCAGGGCTTTGGTAAAAATAAAAGCGTTTTGCAATGCAAAAACCAAAATGCTTTTATGATATTTGCAGGGGGACAACATACGTTGTGTGCTTAATGATGATTAATTATACTAAAACCAATCTTGTTTTACAATGGAAAGGAGTATTTTGGGGTTATCAGTATGAATCATGTTTTTTAGATTAGTACATCACTTTTTCTTAGATTTTAAATACTGGGATTTTTACCTTAGAGAGTTGTAACAAAGCTATCCTTTACCATTATCAAGTAGAACCAATCTGCCATATAACGCATATCTTGCGTTGTCAAATTCATAGGAGCAAGTACTTAAGGTGATAATTTGGTCACCACTTTTTACAGTTACGTCAGATTCAAAAGTAGACTTCTCTTTTAATGAATCCACATAGCTTTGAAAATCAAGGTCATCTTTAAAAGTAAGGCGGATAGACTCATAATCTCCATCAACAATAATTCCTGCAAACAACTCAATGGTGAAGTCGCCTTCAGGAGTATAGAGCAGCAGCGTAGGGAAGCTGTTATAATATTGCTGATTTTTGTAGTTTGTCAGGGAAGAAAACATAGAACCATCTTTCATGTTATGCCCATATATAATTGTGTTTTTATCTGAAAAATTGCTGCTATTACGATAATCCATAAATATGGAGCCCAGTTTATTGCGCTCACCGTTAAACATATAGTTAAGATAATGTTCGTTGTCTTTTCCTTTTACCACAGGATAATTTATTTCTGTATCTTTCGCACCAATCCAACCCACTATATCAGGATTTATTTTCTCCAGAGAGGTAAAATCCATTTCACTGATATGCTTCTGCTCTTTTGTCTCGTCCATAATCTGTGTTACTGTTTTTTTCTGACCTTGGGTAAATTTTGAAGAGTCCATGAGCATGCTAAGCTGACGATAGGCCGTAACACCTTTGATGTTATCCAAGCTATCTGTAAATATAATAAAAGCGGAGCACAGAATACCAATGAGACATAGCACCATAAGAAAGTGTAAAATTTGGCGCAGACGTAATTTAACAGGCTTTTTCATTCTGTTCTCCTTTCCGTAAAAAGAACCGGCGTCAGGGTTTTATGCTTCCCGTGGCCGGTTCTTTTTTTATTATTTCCTGTTTTTCTTTCTAAAGTTGTTCCTACGCAGAATAAAATCAGCAGCAAAAAGAACCATAAGTGCTATTGAGAAATAAAGCAAAGCAAGCTTTGCAAGTCTGATGATACGGTTTTCACCTGTGTCAGGCATACCGTTTTCCCCAACATTTATAACTCCTGCCTGGTGAAAGGTATTAACAAATGATGCGGTTTGTAATCCATTTAAATTGATAACTCCACTGGCTCCTGTACCGGAGGAGGTATATCCCTCTTTGGAATAATCGGCCTCTGTTACAGTATACTTAATACCTGCCGGCAGGCCGGTGATGGTGATACTTTCTCCGTCCGCCAAAAGTACAGAGTCTCCGCTGAGAAGAAACCCGCTAGCAGCTCCGGTATAGGGGTAGGCATTGGATGCACCTGCAAAGGTAACGGTAAATTTAAACTTTTTGGTAAGACTTGCACCCTCCCCAGTGACGGTTTTTTTAATCGTTAGGTTTCCACCGGAAGTAGACAGTTTCGTATTGGTAAAGGCAGCGGTTTTATCCTCTCCCGATATAATAGTACCGGAATTTCCTGCACTCTCAACAAAATAGCCCTGAGATGAGGTGCTATCCTCGACTACCCGATACGCTGTATCGGCGCGCAAACCTATAATAGTAATGCTTTGCCCATGGGCAAGAGACACGGTATCTCCACTTTTCAGCATTCCATCCTTAACGCCATTTCCGGTGTAATGATAAATGCCGGATGCTCCGTCTAAGGTCACCGTAAAATGAAACTTCTTTGTGGTGTCTGCACCAACACCTGCAACCGTTTTGCTGATGGTCAAGGTCCCATAAGAGGAAGAGGGGCGAGAAGCATTTCTTGTATTTGTAAAAGATGCTATTTTTATAATATCTGTCTCTATGGTGCCGGTTGCGCCTGTGTGGGTAGTCTTATACCTGTCGCCGGAGTAATCAGCTTCGGTTACCACATATGCTGTACCTGCTGGAAGTTCTTCAATGGTAATGCTTTCACCATGAGCGAGGGCAACGGTATCGCCGCTTTTGATGGTTCCGCTGGGGACACCATTTCCAACATAAGCATAGGTACCGGTTGCACCGGCGCCCTCCAGTGTAAGGGTAAAGTCAAACTTTTTCTTGGTGTTGCCTGCATTGCCTGCTACTGTTTTGCTGATGGTCAGGCTACCCATAGTTCTGGTATTGGTAAAGGCGGCTGTTTGTGTGGCATCGGCTACAATGCTACCTGCTTCACCCGTGCTGGTTGTTGTGTATAAGTCACCGGAATAATCTGCTTCAGTTACCGTATATCTTGCACCCTTTGGTAACTCCTCAATGGTAATGCTTTCACCATGAGCGAGGGCAACGGTATCGCCGCTTTTGATGGTTCCGTTGGGAACACCATTTCCAATATAAGCATAGGTACCAGTTGCACCGGCGCCGTCCAGTGTAAGGGTAAAGTCAAACTTCTTTTTAGTGTCGCCAGTGCTGCCTGCTACTGTTTTGCTGATGGTCAGGCTACCCACAGTTCTGGTATTGGTAAAGGCAGCTGTTTGCGTAGCGTCGGCTACAATGCTTCCTGTTGTACCTGTGCTGGCTGTTGCGTATCCTTCGTGGGAATAGTCTGCTTCGGCTACCACATAACTTGTATCTTTTGGCAAGCCCACAACAGTGATGCTCTGACCATGAGCCAGGGCTACGGTATCTCCACTTTTGATGGTTCCACCGGGCACACCGCGCCCTATGTAGGAGTAGGTCTCTGTTGTGCCGTTTAATGTCAGTGTAAAGTTAAAGGATTTTTCGGTGTCGGCCCCTTCACCAGCCACGGTCTTGCTGATTGTCAAATTTCCTGCCGTACCTTGCGAAAAGTTTTGAATAGTAATTGTATTGGAATTTGCTCCTACCTTTCCATCAATAGAAGTGGTAATAGTGGAACCGTTGGTAGAAACAATGACAGAATGGCTGATTCCTTCAAGGGTATAGCCGTCAGGCACCGCTGTTTCCCGCAGAATATATTCACCGTCGGGTATGACCTTAAGCCGAAGGGTACCGTCACTTTGGGTAACGCCCTTTTTGATGACTGTAGTGCCGTCCATGGCGTATAGAGTAAACTCAACGCCGGCAAGGGGAGCACCTGATCCATTGATTTTTGTTATGCCAACCCAGCCGTTTCTTTTTAAGGTGGCACTGCCATCCGAAGCCAAAATAACATAAGGCTTAAAGGTTTGCTCCAACTCTGTGTTAACACCAATTAAGGAAACTTTGTTTGTAACGGTTCCCGGCTCACCTGTAACATCGGTAATATAGCTAAGTCGGTAGGCCTTTGCACTGTCGGGAATGATAAAACTAAGAATCCGCGTGGCGTTGTCATAGATTAAATTTGTTCCCAGTTCCAGTGTAACGGGGGAACCTTCAGTATAACTGCCGTCGGCATTCAGAGTCATCTCGTTGGCTGCAATATTATCCTTAAGCAATAAGCTTCCCTTTGCATCCATACGCAGGTCAATGCCAATAGGCAGCTGATCCTCCAGCTTTTTGGTATTCTGTACAAGGTCGTAAGGCTTATAGTCTATCCACCAGAGCAATTCTCCAGCAGTTGGCTGCATAGTGTTTTTTTCCAAAACCTTGCTCACAATGGTAATATCCCGGTAACTGCTTACGCCTGTGGACCATTTTTCGGTTTTTAAATTAACCCTGTTTCGTTCGGTTTTTGTGTTGTTAGAGGAAAAGTACTGTGCAGCAGTTTCGCTGGTGGGCTTTGCTTTTACCAAAATGACATATGGCTGACTGAGTGAAGAAAACGTAAATTCTACCGTGCCTCCGCTAAAACTGGCATCAAGACCCTCCACCGTATCCGGTGTGGTGTCTGCAGCCAAAACAGTGCCGTTTGATTGTCCGGTTCCTTCAAAAATCACGTACTTAGAACCAGGGATGATATCAACAAACTCCCATCCGTCTGGCAGAGTATCGGTAAGAGTTGCCGCCCCCAGAACCTGTCCTGTCGCCTCTGTGGTATTGGTAACATCAATGCCATCTGCGTTGACACTCAAACGGAAAATCGCCGATTTATCCTCATAGTCAAAAGCCTCCAGCGCATTGGTTGTAAGGCTGGAGTTTACGCCGGATGATGGATCAACCATAGCTTGTCTCTTTAGCATTTCCTTAGACAGCATTCTGTTGGTGTAGTTTACGGTTCCCACAGCAGCATTCAGCCTAGTGCTGGCACTGAACAGAGTAGCTGTGTTCCTGACGGTAGATGTTTTGTTACCGGCAAATATATTTGGGTTTACAATCTGGCTGTCAAAGCTAAAGGTGTTGGAGGTACTTGTAGAAAGGCCGATAATTTCAATCAAATCAGCAACCTGAGTGGCACCCTGCATAACGGGAATGACATTTACTGTATACTCCCCGGAAAAATTACCCGCATATTTTTGACCATATTGTGGTGCTAAATCAGCAAGGGAGATGCCGCTGGGAATTCCAGTAACCGTGGAGAGGTTGATATTACTTCCATATACCAAAAGGTCATAAACTCTTAAATCAGGAATCTCTTGCCCCTTGGTATCTGTGGTGACTGTCCAGCGGATTTTCTGGTTTGCGGTATCCGCTACGCCAGATTTTGACATGGCGTTATAGCCGACTCCTACGTCGATACTGCCTGTGCCCAGTCCGGGATCCGGCAGGCCATCCCATTTGATGGTGGCGGAATTGCTATAAGAGGATGTTCCGGTAGTATAGGAATCATCGGGAACATTGCTTATGATGGTAAGTAAAATTTTGGAGCTGATATTTCCAATTGCATATTCGCCATCGGCACCCGGGATGATTTCGTTATCAGTTCCCCAATCAGAACCTTCCCATGCTTGCCATTTTGCAGATTTTAGAGTTAATCCATTGAGCAGCTTATCGGTTATTACAACATTATTTAGTGTTGCCCCCATGTGATTGGCGGTAATTGTCCACGTAATGGTTCGGTTTTTAGGGTCATAGATACCGGTGCTACCGGTATCGCTTGAAACCCCTGCTTTTTCAATCCACTTTGGTGTAAAGCTGACTTCAAATTGGCTCTCATCTACCGCAGTAGACTCCAAATCAAGAAGCTGTGCTTTGTTAGTTACAGCCTGCTTACTGGTACCATAAAATTTGCTGTCAGATATTTTTGTTTCAAAAGTAATTGTCTTGGGGCTAAAGGAGCCATCGGGAAAGATATAACAAAGTGCATTGTCCGCGGTATCAGGAGTATCCTCCATACCATCTACCTTAAAAGAGGACGGGATGTAATCACCCACAGTCAGCAAATCATCAAAAAACTGATACCCTGTCAGGTCAATGCCTTCACCGCCTTGTGTTGCATTGATATCTACTTTCCAAGTAATGCTTTGGTCTGCCAGGTTTAATGTCCCTTCTTTTACAACATCGTACTCAATGGGCAAAACGGGTACGTTTACAGTATATGTTTTTTCCAATATTGTTACCGCATGGTTGCCCGTGTTACCACTATCGCCACTGCTTTCATATTCCAAATCGGCTTCAAACCGGCACATTACGGTATTGGAGGTTCCGTCAAAAACAGAATCATCTCCGTCAAAGATAACAGTTGCAGTTACCATACTAGAAAGGGGATCCGTTGTAAGGGTTACATGGCCCACCGGCAGCGTCCCCATTTTTAATTCGATAGTATCACCTGAAAGGAGTGTAAAGCCACTGCTTAGGCCAAATGTCAAGGTGTCTCCCTTTTGGATGGGGGCCGAGGGTGTTGGGTCATCACCTTCAACCGGCACACCAAAAGAAATTTCTACCTGAATTGGCATGGTACTTGTTATAGTTCCGCCTTCAGATATAGTGGCTCCATCTTGGGTAATGGTAGCTGTCAGGTTTGTAAGTGTTGAAGCGCTCACCTCGGCAGCATATGCCATGCTAAACGGTGAAAGGACGTTTACAATCATTATCAGTGCCATTAGCCAGGTTATTAGTAGTTGTCCGTTTTTCTTTGCCATATCTTATACCTCGTTTTTTACAGACTCTGATTACAACTAATCCTCCAAAAAGCATAAGAAAATTTGGAGAATATGCTGATTTCCTTGATAATCAAATTTTATTATAGCAAGGCATTCTGTACATTTTCTGGACATTTTAATTGGAATAAATGCTAAAAAAATAACAAGGCCATACTTTTCTGTAATACAACACAAAAGTACGTCCTTGCTATGAGATTTTCTGCAAATGTATCAAAAAATATGGCTTTCCTTTAAAAAACTTTTACTGATATTATTATAATTCAAATATTCTGTTATACAAATTTTTCATAGTCGCATTTGGTGAAATGCCCAGCTCAGATTGATAAAGCTCTTTCATTTTGTTATAAAACATCATCAAGGATGCCTTATCATTTTTTATAAAAAACAATTTTAGCAAATATTCGTTGAGGGTATCATCAAGTGGAAATTTTGTCAGAGCCTTTTGCAAAATCTCTTGGGCACTTTTATAGTCTTTCTTGTGTTCATAATATTTAGATAGCTCACAAACCAGACAGCGATATTTTGATGAATATTCTTCGGCTTTGCTTTGAGACCAAAAATACTGATTTTCTTCCAAATAATCGCCTTTGTATAAACTAAGAGCCTTTTCGTATTGTTGCAAAGATGCTTCAGACAATACGATTTCTCTATAAGTTGCTGCTTCAAATTCAGCAGTATCGATGTATATACCCGGCAGCTCCAGCTTATATCTACCGTTAATGAAGGTTAAGTAAAATTTTATATTTGCAGAAAGTAATGTCTTTTTTACCTGGTAAATAGTCGTATGTAAATTTACATTTAGTTTTTCCGTTTCGCATTCAGGCCAAAGAGCTTCAGTTATTTTCCATTTAGATACTTCTTTGTTTAAATTTTGCACCATAAAAGCAAAAAGCTCCTCAGCCTTTGAAGTACGCCATCTCACTGCTGTTCCATACCCCACTCCGTATACCAACAATTTACCAAAACAGTAAATACGACCCTGGTCGAAGAACTGGTTAACAGAATCCTGAAGCGGCCTGATTTTTTTCAGTCTTGTAACTGTTTGCAAAATGCTTTCAGGAGATAATGGTTTAAGTATGTAATGAATAGCATTTACACGAAAGGCTTCAAGAGCGTACTTTTCATAGGCGGTAACAAATACAATCTCTATATCGTTATTAGTTTCTATAATTTTTTCAGCAAGTTCCAATCCTGACATTTCAGGCATTTCTATATCTAAAAACACCACATCGGGCTTTAGTCTCTGCACCATAGAAAGGGCTTGTAAAGCACTTAAAGAGGTACCTACCACACGTATCTCACCAGTTTTTTCCAACAAAAGCTTATTTAGTTTAATGGAAGGCTTTTCATCATCAATAATAATTGCGTTTAACATATGTTGCTCACCTCTTTTTAATACCATCTGCTATTTTTATGATCACAGAGGTTCCTTCGTCTGGTGCGCTCTGAATATCAACCTCCGCATCTCTCCATCCCATAATGCGTCTGTTGACACTAAAAAATCCAACGCCCTCATTTGTAGAATCTACATTTTTTAATTTATTGAGTATTTCCGCAGACATTCCTGCTCCGGTATCACGAACCGTGATGATAACGGTTTCATCGAGTCTTTTTGCGGATATCAGGATGCTTCCACCTGCATCTTTTTTACAAAGCCCATGCTTGACAGCATTCTCCACCAAAGGCTGAATACAAAAAGAGGGGATTTCCATACTTAAAAGCTTGGGGTCAATATCATATTCTACATGAATCAGGTCTCCAAAACGGGCTTTTTCTATTGCAACATAGGCTTTTATCATCTCAAGTTCTCTTTGTAAAGAAACTCTCATCAACTTATGGTCAAAGTCAAATAGTAGCCTTAAATATTTACTTAAATTAACAAGCAAACTAGCCGCCTTTTCACTGTCGATATAACAAAAAGAGATGATGGTATTGATTGCATTATATAAAAAATGAGGCTTAATCTGTACTTGCAAAAATGCCAGTTCATTATTGATTGCTTCTTCAGTTGATTTTATCAGGGCCGTAAGATTATTTTGACTATACTGGATTAACATTTTAGCCAATATATATGAGCAGAAGAACATAAAACAAGCTACAAAAATTTCCATGACCATATCGTTGTCTAGTCTTCCCGTATAATACATTTTGACACTAATCATCAATACAGCAACAATACTCATTAGAAAGATTCGACGAGTTAGTTTCGTGTTTAAAAAAATAGTAGAGGCAAAAATAGGTAGGATATAAGAACACAATAAAACCTTTGCAATGTCATGGGTTAGAGAGAGGTAAAGTGAAGAAATGATAAAAAGTGAAAGAGATAAATATTCCTTTACAGGAAGTGGAATGTGGGGAGAGCGAACACATCTGTCAACAAATGTATTGAGAATAAAAAAACCGATTGCAGGCAAAACGATATAGTCCCTTAGATAAACATCAGGAGGCCAAGCAAGAATACTTCTAGCCGCAAAATACCAAACGATATGGGACAAAACCATAAGGATAGCCGTAGCATGACTGACCAATACGATCTGACCGCACCATTTATTAAAGTCTATCAATGTTTTGTTCTTGTATCTGCTGTTCTTACCCATAACTGCCTGTTTCAGCATTTCTTCTTGTCTCATTTTCATAAAATCGCCTAACGGCGGTTTCACCTCATTTTGTCATAGCTGTTTTTAAATCAGCTTAATCATCCTGCGCTGTTATATTAGGAGGACAGTATAAATTGTTAAAAGACTGTTTGCTTAATGCACACTTGAATTTAGTTAAGCAATAAAATAACAAGGAATAGATTGACGAATACTATGATGAAAAGAGAAACACACCAATAGCACATGACGGGAAAGCCGACATTATCTTATATCGGCCATGGCAAGCTGCCTTATATGGTGTAAGGTTTTAATAAGTAAGTATCGTTTTCAATGGAGCGTATTAATCTAGGGGCATTTTGCCATCATTTGATACAAAAGTCATATAGACAACCTAAGAACTGATTTTATAAGATATAGCACAAATAAAAACCTCGTAGTTGAGCCAATACAGCTGTTCTACGAGGTTTTGCAATTGGAGCGGACGACGAGAATCGAACTCGCGCGACCAGCTTGGGAAGCTGGAGTTCTGCCATTAAACTACGTCCGCACAGCTCCTTTATTATCCATCAAAAAAATGGAAAAGTCAAGAGCCGTTGAATAAGACGTTTCGGTTATTTTAAGATTCAAGTCTATTTTATTTAATGGTAATCAGCTCATATTCCTTGGTACCAATGCCCAATGCCTGAGCATGGTCCAGGCACACACGCCAGTCGGTTTCGGGGTGGTTGGCACAAAAGTGATCCTGACTCTGCTGCCGGTGCATTTTTTCTAAGCGGCCACCGGGCATCACAGGCTGCTGGTTGCAAAGGTCTGCACAGGCCATGTCAAGGGCTACCGGGTCAAAAGAAGCCAGCATGCCTACATCAGGAATAATTGGCAGGTCGTTTTCGGCATGGCAGTCACAATAAGGTGAAACGTCTACCACAAGGCTTACATGAAAATGGGGGCGACCCTGAAGAACAGCAAGGGAATACTCTGCAATTTTTTTGTTGAGAATATCATTTGCCTCATCACCGGCAGCGGCAACAGCATCGGTGGGACATACGCCAATGCAGCGTCCGCAGCCCACACATCGGTCATGGTTGATGGAAGCTTTTTTGTTGGAAAAAGAAATGGCGCTGTGTGCACAGACTTTGGCACAGCGGCCGCAGCCAATACAGGCAGACTGCTCAACAAAAGGTTTGCCGCTACTGTGCATTTCCATTTTACCTGCTCTGGAGCCGCAGCCCATACCAATATTTTTTAAGGCGCCTCCAAAGCCTGTGGCTTCGTGCCCCTTAAAGTGGTTCAGAGTTACCAAAACATCGGCATCCATAACAGCACGCCCAATTTTGGCTTCTTTTACATATTCGCCACCCTCAACAGGAATCAAGACCTCGTCGGTGCCTTTTAGCCCATCGGCAATGATAACATGGCAACCGGTTGCAAAAGGATTATAGCCGTTTTCATAGGCGGCATCCATGTGGTCTAATGCGTTTTTGCGCCCGCCCACGTACAAGGTGTTGCAATCTGTCAGAAAAACTTTCCCTCCACGCTCTTTGATAAAGTCTACCAGTACTTTAGAAAAGTTTGGTCGAAGGTATGCAAGATTTCCCGGCTCACCAAAATGTATTTTGATAGCTGTATAGGCTCCGGCCAGCGGTAGTTGATCCATGCCGGCGGTAGTAATCAGTTTTTTAAGCTTTAACAAAAGATTTGTATCCAGTCCGGTATGCAAATCGGTAAAATATACTTTTGCTTTATTCATATTTTCGCCTCCACCCTGTTAATTTAGAATACGCAAACGAACAAATCTAGTATACCAAAAACTATGCAGTACTGTCACTATATTTTCATAAAACCGATATATAAGCAGTTTTTACAGTGCTTTTAAAACTGATCATGCTTTTTAAAGCTTTCATTTGTTGTATTGTGCAAAATTGTCAAAATAAAAATATAAGAATAGTGCTATACAACGGCCTTGTTATGCCAACGACTGCCTGCAAGGCGCAAAACAAAGGCAATTCCTCTAAATATCCAGTCAATATACATACCAATCCAAACACCCAGTACACCAAGCCCAAAATAGCGGCCCAACAAATAGCTGAAACCAACACGGAACACCCACATAGAAAAAATAGAGACCGCCATTGTAAACTTTACATCGCCGGCGGCGCGCAGGCCGTTAGGCAGAGGGAAGGCAAAGGGCCAAAAGACACACAGAGCAAAGTAGCTGTATAGCAGTTGCTGAGCCAGCTGGGTGGTTTGAGGCGGGAGTCCGTACAAGCCAGTTAAAAAGGGTGTGGAAAAATAAAGGCATACATTGATTGTCATAATGAGTGCAAACGCAATTCCAACCAGCTTAAAGGTATAGCGCTTTGCTGCAGCGTAATCGCCGGCACCTACACACTGCCCCACCACGGTAATCAAAGCAAGACCGATGGCGGAGCCGGGAATACTGCTGCAGGTGCCCACACTATTGGCTACCGCGTTGGCGGCAATGGCGGCAGTGCCAAAGGAGGCAACCAACCCCTGTACCAAAATCTTACCAATTTGGAACATACCGTTTTCCAAACCGTTGGGGATACCAAGCCCTAAAATTTGCTTAATTGTATGAGGATGCCATTCAAATCGCAGGAGATCTTCAATATGTATCCGGTTTTCCTGATTCTTCAGCAAAACAATGACTATAATGGAGCCAATGCAGCGGGAGATGAGGGAAGCAATGGCTGCGCCCGCCACTCCCCACTGAAAGACAAAGATAAAGATTGCGTTGCCGCTTACGTTAATTATATTCATCACAAGGGATGTAAACATAGAAACCTTAGAGTTGCCCATAGAACGAAACAGAGCTGCGCCGGCATTGTATATTGCAATAAAAGGATAGGAAAGTGCAGACCAGAAAAAGTAAACACGGCATGTTTCCATCACGGAAGGCTCCAGATTGCCAAAGATACCATGAAGCAGAGGGGTTCCCATCAAGAGGCAGATGCCCATGACAACCACCGAGATTGCAGCAACAGCATAAATCAGCTGCTTGGCAACCATACCGGCATTTTCGGTGTCATCTTTGCCCAGGTGCTGGGCTGCAACAATGGAGCCGCCGGTGGCCAAAGCAGAGAAAATGTTGATTAACAGTATATTGATGGTATCCACAGTGGAAACACCGCTTACGGCGGCCTCTCCCACACTGGATACCATCAGCGTATCGGCAAGGCCAATGGTAACGGCCAGCAGCTGCTCTATAATCAAAGGCACAATGAGCCTTGATAAATCTTTTTTTGTAAACATGTATAACCTACCTTGTTAAGTTTTAGTAATATTATATAAAACATTATTAATTGTGCACTGTTTACATAAATTTTGCAAGTGCTTTTCAGGATTTTCACAGAGGGATAGGTGCAATTCCATTTTATCCATAAAAAAGGACACATCCACCAGCAGGTTTTAGGTATAATCTTCCTTAGTATTTTGCATGAAGCGATGTATTGTGCTTACAATAATATCAAAAGCTTGATATTATTAGTTTGTTCATAATTTTCATATTAAAATATTGTAAATTGCACCAGATATTGATATATTGAGTTTACAGTTGTTACCATATTAAGGAGCCAGGGGCAGGGGCCCGGGAAGGAAACATCAATGGAATTAAACAAAAAGAATACAAAAAAAATCCTGCTCGTGGTAGCCTTTGGAGTGCTGCTTCATTGGGG
>JAEYXR010000019.1 GCA_023431215.1 Bacillota bacterium | reverse complement strand
TAAATGATTCCTGCAGGAGGGCGGCTTTGCAAATCTCTTAGGGTATATTTTTCTACATCTGTATCCCAATAGGTTGTTAGCAGCAGGGTATGATATCCTTCAACTCTTGCAATTTGTTCAATGCCCTGAATAATTGTTGCATAATAAGGATTGATAACAGAAGGGCATACCACCAAAATAGTTTTATTGTTACTTTCAGAAGCAACTCTTTTTACTCTTTTTTCATACCCCAATTCCTGAGCACAGCGCAAAACAATTTCTACAGTTTCAGGCAGAAATTTATCACTGGATTTTTCATTCAGGATCAATGAAGCTGTAGCAATAGACACTTGAGCTCGTTTTGCCACATCTCTTAAGGTTGCTTTTACTTTTTGTTCCATGCTGCTTCCTCACTCATTTTCAATTTATAGGCATTAAAACATTTTTATCATACTACTGACAAAATATTAACATACTAAAGAAACAATGTAAATTTGGATGCATGTGAAGTACAGTATTTTGCCATTTAGGTTAATCATATTTAAAAACCTAAGGCGCTTTGGGATAGCCTGTACTAAACAATGCTTTTAATGGGAAAGACACTTGCTTATCTTATTTTAACATAATTTTAATAAAAGTTAAATAAATATCATGTAATTGACATGAGTAAAATCTGACAAATTTTCTTGTGGTTATTCGTCGTACTTACTAAAATAAATTAATCATATGGTTTGAGTGTTGACAACATAATAAAACAATGTTAACATTTGGTTAAAAGTTGAAGTTTTTATTAAGATTTTTTATTAAAATTTATTTATGGAAAATTCTTAAAAAACTAAAGATTTGAAGTTAACTTTTAATGAAAGTGAAGGAGAAAACTGTATGAAAAAGTTTTTTGCCCTGGCATTATCTGTGTTAATGGTAGTATCCTTATCTGCTTGCGGCGGCTCCAATTCTGTTACATCATCTACCCCCGGTTCCTCTGAGGTAAGTTCTAGTGCACCTGCCGATGATTATAAACTTGTACTTAAGTTAAGCCACGTTTTCTCTCCGGACGAGCAGCTTTACAAATCTATGGAGCTGGTAGCAAAGCGCATTAAAGAAAAGACCAACGGCGCAATTGAAATTCAGTGCTATGGTCAGGGACAACTGGCTACCTATAAAGATGGCCTGGAGCAGGTTGCTAGCGGTGCCAACTTTATTTCGGTAGAAGATCCTTCTTACCTGGCTGACTATGTACCTGATTTTAAAGCTTTGGTTGGCCCAATGCTGTATGCCTCCTATGATGAGTATACCACCATGATAGAAACCCAACTGGTGAAAGATATGATCGCTAAGGCAGAAGAAAAGGGAATTAAGGTTTTGGGCCTTGATTATATCTTTGGTTTTAGAAATTTAATTACCAATAAGGTTATTGAAAAACCCCAGGATTTAAAAGGCATCAAGCTGAGAACCCCCGGAAGCCAACTGTTTATTGATACCATCAATGCAATGGGTGCTACTGCAACCTCTCTGCCTTTTTCCGAAACACTCTCTGGTGTATCTCAGGGTGTTGTTGACGGACTGGAAGGCTCTGAGTTTACCAACATTGGAACCAAGTGCTATGAATACTGCAAAAATGTTGCTATGACAAAACACTTTTTGGGCACCTGCGGTGTGTACATCAACATAGATGTGTTTAACAGCATCCCGGAAGAATACCGCAAGATTATTGAAGAAGAGTTTGCCTACGGTGGAAAAGAAATGACCAAGCTTGTCAGCGAAGCTTATGATGCAACTTATGCTGAGCTGGAGAGCCTGGGAGTAAAGTTTAATGAAGTAGATCAGGCAGCTTTTTCTGCTGCAACAAAGGTTGTTTTTGATAATATGGAAGCAAAGGACGGCTGCAGTGCGGGCATTTATGATACCCTTCAGGCTGAATTGGCTAAAATTCGTGCAGCAAAATAATTAACTTCGTTATTATTTGGTCCTCCGCCGAGTTTCCTATGGATATTAGGCGGAGGACGCCTTGTTTATCACTGTTTTTGTTTTAACAGGCGGCTGAGTTTGAAAAAGCATTTTTATCTCTGGACGAAACGAGGAGAGTATTTTGAAGAAGTTAAAGTTTATTTTAAGCAATATGGAAGAGCTGATTGCATCTGCTTTTCTTATTATAACAATCATCCTTGTTGTTGTTAACGTGTTTCTTCGTTATGTGATGAATACGGGACTGGTGTGGTCAGAAGAAGTGGCAACCGGATGCTTTGTCTGGGCAGTGTTTTTGGGTGCTGCTGCAGGGTACAAAAGACGCATACATATCGGTGTGGATATTGTTGTTAATTTGCTACCTCAGTCAATACAGGCAATTGTAAATATAGTTGTAGACCTGTTGCTCATTGCTATCAATGGGCAAATTACCTATTTATGTGTACTTTATCTGCAAACCTCTTACAAAAAACCCACGCCAGTGCTTGGCATTTCGTCAGCTTATATTAGTACTGCCATTCTTGTTTCTTTTGTATTAATGACAATTTATTCTCTCTACTTTTTTTCAAAAGATATTAAACAGATACTAAATAACCGTAGCAAGGAGGTGGTATAATATGCTGGCTTATGTACCGGTCATTATAGTGTTTATCCTTTATTTTTCGGGTATTCCCATTGCTTATGCACTGTTTGGAGCGTGTATATCATACTTTACCTTTATTGATACAACGTCTCCCACACAACTTATTTTACAAAAATTTGTAACCAGCACACAATCCTTTCCGCTTCTGGCAATTCCGTTTTTTATCATGGCGGGAGCAATTATGAATTACTCCGGCATTAGCGAAAAGCTAATGAAATTTGCCGATGTTTTGACGGGGCATATGTCGGGAGGATTGGCGCAGGTTAATGTTCTGCTCAGTGTTTTAATGGGAGGAGTGTCCGGGTCTGCAAACGCCGATGCAGCCATGCAAAGTAAAATGCTGGTTCCCGAAATGGAAAAAAGAGGCTATGACAAAGCTTTTTCGGCGGCAATTACTGCTGCCTCCTCGGCGGTTACACCTATCATTCCCCCGGGTATCAATCTTATTGTTTACGCTTTAATTGCCAGTACATCGGTTTCCAAAATGTTTATGGCAGGATACATTCCGGGACTACTGATGGCTGTCTGCCTTATGATTACGGTTACCATTATATCAAAAAAACGCGGATACAAGCCGTCTCGTGAAAAAAGAGCCACCGCAAAAGAGATATTTGTACAGCTTATAGATTCTATCTGGGCTTTGCTTTTTCCTTTTGGCATTATAGCCGGTTTGCGTTTGGGTGTTTTTACTCCCTCTGAAGCTGGTGCGGTTGCGGTTGTTTATTGCATCGTTGTAGGGCTTTTTATTTATAAAAAACTTAATGTCCAGCATATTTGGCCAATTTTAAAAGAGACTATTTATGGCACCAGTACAGTTGTTTTAATCATTGTTGCAGCATCTGTTTTTGGTTATTACATGAACTGGGAGCGCATTCCCCAGCTCATTACCGAATCGCTGCTTGGCATTACACAAAACAAGTACCTGATGCTGGCATTGATTAATGTGCTGCTGCTGGTCATGGGGATGTTCCTGGAGGGCGGTGCTGCCTTGATTATTCTTGCGCCGCTGTTGGTTCCTGTGGTAAAAACACTGGGAGTTGACCCAATCCACTTTGGTCTTATTTGCATTGTAAACATTATGATTGGTGGTATAACTCCGCCCTTTGGTTCTATGATGTTTACCTGTTGTGCCATTACAGGCGCACCCATGGGCAAATTTATAAAAGAAAGTATTCCTTTTATCATAGCAATGCTCATTTCACTGTTAATTGTAACTTACTGTGAGCCATTGGTTATGTTCTTGCCTAATTTGTAATTGACTACTAATAAAAGAATCCCACTAAAAAGCAGCTAACCGGCTGTTTTTTGGTGGGATTTTCTTAATTGCAACATAAATGATATGGCGTTGCTTTAGTAATCTCATCGTCTCAGCATATAAGGGTTAATGGCATTTTTAGGCTTCATACTGTACAAGCCGGCAGGCATACTCTTACACCAAGGGGGAATGTCTGACGAAAAATACAACTTTTATTGTAACTGAGGAATTTAAAAGTAAAGCAGCGGATGAATACAAAAGAAATATTCAAATACTGATGGATGAATATCTAAAACAAAAGCTTAGTCAAAAACAGATAATCTCTCTTGATACAAAGGATGAAGATGAAGCATGATTCTAAGAGGTTTTACCTAAATGTGCCTTGTTGGGAGGTGGTAAGGTGTTGTGTGCTGTTTATTGCAGAATCAGCAGGGAGGATGAGGAGAAACAAGCAGAGTCGGAGAGTATTCAAAATCAAAAATCACTGCTGATTCGGTATGCGCTGGAACACCAATGGGAGATTTACAGCATTTATTGTGATGAAGACTACTCGGGAATGGATGCCCAAAGGCCGGATTTTAACCGGATGCTCACAGATGCACAGGCTGGGCGGTTTCAAATTGTGCTGTGCAAAACACAGTCGCGCTTTACCCGTGATATGGAGCTGGTGGAACGGTATATACATGGCAGGTTTCCTCTTTGGGGTATTCGCTTTGTGGCAGTGGCAGACCATGTGGATACCGATATAAAAGGCAGCAAAAAAGCCCGCCAAATTAACGGGCTAATCAACGAATGGTATTTGGAGGATTTATCGGAAAATATCCGTATGGTGTTTGACTATAAGCGTCGGCAGGGGCAATATATCGGCGGTTTTCCCACATATGGCTATCAAAAGGACCCTCAGGACAAAAACAAGCTGGTGATTGATACAGAAGCGGCGCAGGTGGTGCGGCAAATTTACCAGTGGTGCTTGGAGGGACATGGCAAGCAGTATATTGCCAATAAGCTCAATGATATGGGTGTTAAGAACCCTACCAAATACAAGCAGCAAAAGGGCTGGGGATACGTTAACGGGGCAGCAGTAGACGACTATGGCCTGTGGAATAAGACAACAGTATCACGAATACTGCACAATGAAATGTACACCGGAGTAATGGTTCAGGGGCGAAAAAAGAAGATAAGTTATAAATCCACAAGGGTTACGGATGTGCCGCAGGAAAAATGGATACGGGTGGAAGGAACCCACGAAGCCATCATAGATGCCGCTGCATATCAAAGAGTACAGGAGCTGATAAGGCCCAGAACAAGGACGGACAGCAGCGGTCAGGTACACCTGCTGTCAGGCTTAGTGAAGTGCATGGACTGCAAAAGCACCATGAGCAAAACCAGCAATGGATATGAAGAAAAGCGACGCTTTTACCTGCGTTGTAAGCTTTCGGTAACCAGCAATAAAAATCTTTGCAGCCGCCATTCTATCCGTTTGGATGAACTTATCTGCTTGGTACAAGATCGCTTGAAAACGTACATCTCCAATTTCTATGAACTGGGGGACGTCAGTCGATTTGAAGCAGAGGACAGCTTCAGCATTCAGGCTGCAAGGCTACAAAAAGAACTACAAAAACTGGATGCACAGATACAAAAGCATTCTATCATCCTAAAAAGCCTATATATAGATAAGGTATCGGGTGTAATTGAAGAAAAACAGTTTGTCCAGCTGAACCGCGGATTTTTGGCAGCAAAAAATGCATTGGAGCAACAATATGATGAGAAAAAAAGACAGCTAAACCTAATCAGCAGAGAAAAAGAGAGCGATGTGGAGTTAACGGAGAGGGTACAGACACTGCTGCAGCTTACCCCTATGCCCAGAGAACTGCTGGCTTTGGCGGTTGGACAGATTTTGGTAGCGGAAAAGAATCAAGAAACCGGGCAGCAAAAAATACATATTCAGTGGAATTTTTAAAGGCTTTTTACCGTAATTTTGGTGTAAAGCCTTTAAAAATCGGTACTGATTGTGGACTATAGAACCCCGCTGTGTGGCGGGGTACCATCGGCAATGGAAAGATGCTGGCAGGGAAAAATCACTCCGTCCAAAGAGTCCACATCTGAGGAACAATGGATGTACTCCACCGGGTCGTTGCCGGTGTCCAGGCGAGCAGCAAGCTTCTTCATCAAAGAGGACTTTCCGGTGCCGGGTCCTCCTTTGATGACATAGCAGCGCCATCCCTTTTTGGGGTCTCCCAGTTGGTCAAAACGAGAGACAAACCCTTGTGCAGAGTTGGCGCCAAGGAAAAAACGCAGAACCTTTGGTTTTTTTTCCATAGGATATGGCCTCCTTTTGGCAATAGCACATGTATTACCATGCTATGCCAAAATTGAGGTTTTGCCACTGAAAAGAAGTTAAATTAACTGCAATTCTTCCATCTTTGCCCGCAGAGCTAAAAAATCCTCCATTGCAGCAGGTTTTTGGTTGGGGTTGCGCAGCAAAGCGGCAGGATGAAAGGTACCCATCATCAAAGTTTCGCCTCGCTCTATAAAAGTACCGTGCTCTTTGGTAACTTTATAATTAGGAGAGATAAGCGCCGTAGCTGCAATGCGCCCAACACATACAATGATACGAGGGCGGATAAGATGAACCTGGTTGCGGAGGTAATCCATACACAATGCCACCTCATCCTTAGAAGGGTCACGGTTTTGGGGTGGGCGGCATTTTACCATATTAGCAATAAAAATGTTTTCGCTGCGGGAAAGCCCTATGTAAGCAAGCATTTTATCCAAAAGCTGGCCGCTGCGCCCAACAAAGGGTTTACCCTTTAAGTCTTCCTGCTCGCCGGGGCCCTCGCCAATAAACATGACTCCCGCATGAGGATTGCCTACACCAAAAACTGCATTGGTACGGCCTTGACATAACCCGCAACGGGTGCAGGTAAGCACTTGCTGCCGCAGTTCTTCCATACTTTCTATCATTTCCATTTTGATTTCTCCTTTTGCTGGGGTTGGGTTGATGCCGAATGAAAAACTGCCATAGACAGTTTCAATGAATGTACACAGAATGATACACTTAATTTATTATAGCATATTTGCAAAGTAGATTTCTATCATTGCGCAGCAGGGAGATTGGTTTACCTGTAAAAATACCTGTCTATTGTTCATTTTTTAGAAGAAGGTATTTTGTTGTCAGCATTTCTTTTGCAGGGGTAAATGTTGGTGAAAACAGCTGACGGTGAAAGGGTATTCCCTCATGCTCTAGGCATAACTCCAGTATCAGCATAAAAATGCCCAAATCAATTTGATTATAATATGCAACTTTGTTGGCGGGCATGATGCCTCTTTTCCCAAAAACCTGATAAAGGGACAAGCCTGATGTGCCACACCTTATCAGCCATGGCTGTGTGTTACAGGCACTTGGTGCATAGCGTGCTGCTGATGCAACACTTAAAAATTCATTACCTTGCCAAATTTCCCCCAAGGATTTTCTTTTGGCCTTGGTGTAGTCCTTTCTAAAATGCGTTGGTTCTACCTTTTGTATGGCCAGCATGATAACAAAGTCAAACCCATTGTATTTTGTTTCGTTTGTTTTTCCTACCCCATACCAGCAAACACCAATGTTTTTGGATGCCAGCCACAAATCAAGCTGTTCTCCCAAATATCCGACATTTTGCAAATAGTGTTCCTTTTTTTCACTATAGATAAGGATGCAAAATTCCCCTCGTTTGCAGGTGGTCTGTTCACAAGGGAGAATGCGCAGCTCTGTTTGGATATCTTTACAAAGAGGCTCAATGGTTTGAAAAAAGCTCTTGATTTCTTTTAGCTCTGATGGACAAAGGTGGTACAAATTTGGAAAAACGTGAAAGGATTTTCGCTTAAATATCATGGAGTAATAAAGATCCTTCATGCTGCATCCTCCTTGTTTCTACACATATAGACTAGTCTATTATAAAAAAGAAGGCAACACTTATAACTATGAATATAAAAATTGGAAGTAGTATCAAAAAAGAGGTAGGACACTTGGTATATATCACAATTGTTATGGCCCTATGCATTTTTTATATTTCTCTGCATTTAAAAAGTATGTTAAAATATTAACAACCAATAGAAAGAAGAGCACATCGGTATTAGAAGGAATAAACCCCAAGCTTCATGAGAAGACTTTTAACCACTTAATAAACCGGAGGTATTGGCTATGAGTGAAAAAAACTATTTTGTTGTTGACAGTGTTCAGCGACTGGAGGAACGCCTGGAGCAGGTTCGCTCTGCGCAAAAAAAATTTGCCGGCTATTCTCAGGAACAGGTAGATGCTATCTTTCAGGCAGCGGCCATAGCAGCCAACAAAGCACGCATTCCTCTGGCAAAACTGGCGGTAGAAGAGACCGGAATGGGCGTTGTGGAAGATAAGGTAATTAAAAACAACTACGCCGCCGAGTATATCTACAATGCCTATAAAGACACCAAAACTTGTGGTATGATAGAAGAAGACAAGGTGTTTGGAACACAAAAAATTGCAGAGCCCATTGGTGTTATTGCAGCGGTAATTCCAACCACAAACCCCACCTCCACTGCCATTTTTAAAACCCTGCTGGCGTTAAAAACCCGCAACGGTATCATCATTAGCCCCCACCCCAGAGCCAAAAATGCCACCATTGCGGCAGCTAAAATTGTGCTGGAAGCAGCTGTGGCAGCAGGTGCACCGGAGGATATCATAGGGTGGATTGATGTACCCAGCCTGGATATGACCAACCTGGTCATGAAGGAAGCAGATATCATTCTGGCTACCGGCGGCCCCGGCATGGTCAAAGCTGCTTATTCCAGCGGAAAGCCCGCACTGGGCGTAGGCGCGGGCAACACCCCCGCAATTATTGACGACAGTGCCGACATTACACTGGCAGTCAGCTCTATCATCCACTCCAAGACCTTTGATAACGGCATGATTTGCGCTTCCGAGCAGTCGGTCATTGTGTTGGATAAAATATACGATAAGGTAAAAAAGGAATTTGCCGCCCGTGGCTGCTACTTCCTGAATGACGAAGAAACTGAAAAGGTACGTAAAACCATACTCATCAACGGTGCACTTAACGCAAAAATTGTTGGTCAGTCTGCCCATAAGATTGCCACTATGGCAGGGGTGGCAGCGCCTGAACATGCAAAAATTCTCATTGGAGAAGTACAAAGCGTAGACATCAGCGAGGAGTTTGCCCACGAAAAGCTCTCTCCTGTACTGGCGATGTACCATGCTTCCAATATACAGGACGCTTTTGCCAAGGCAGAACAGCTGGTTGCCGACGGCGGATACGGCCACACCTCCTCCATCTACCTCAATGTGCTTTCCGGCAAAGAAAAACTGGATGAGTTTGCTGCAAGAATGAAAACCTGCCGTATTTTAGTCAATACTCCCTCCTCCCATGGTGGCATCGGTGATATTTATAACTTTAAGCTGGCGCCCTCTCTCACCCTTGGCTGCGGCAGCTGGGGTGGCAACAGTGTTTCGGAAAACGTTGGTGTCAAGCATTTAATCAACATCAAGACAGTTGCCGAAAGGAGAGAGAATATGCTTTGGTTTAGAGCACCGGAAAAAATCTACATTAAAAAGGGCTGCCTGCCTGTGGCTTTGGATGAGCTGGGTACGGTGATGAACAAGAAAAAGGCCTTTATTGTTACCGATAGCTTTTTGTACAGCAACGGCTACACCAAGACCATTGAAGATAAACTGGACCAAATGGGCATTATGCACACCACCTTCAGCAATGTTGCCCCTGACCCCACACTGGGCTGCGCCAAGGAAGGCGCCAAACTGATGACCGCCTTTGCTCCCGATGTAATTATTGCAGTGGGCGGCGGTTCTGCCATGGATGCTGCCAAGATTATGTGGGTATTGTACGAACACCCCGAGGCAGACTTTATGGATATGGCCATGCGCTTTATGGATATCCGCAAGCGTGTTTATACCTTCCCCAAAATGGGCGAAAAGGCATACTTTATTGCAGTGCCAACCTCCGCAGGTACCGGCTCCGAGGTGACCCCCTTTGCGGTTATCACCGACGAGGAAACCGGCGTAAAATATCCCCTGGCAGATTACGAGCTGCTGCCCAAAATGGCCATTGTAGATGCCGATATGATGATGAACGCACCCAAGGGCCTCACCTCAGCTTCTGGTATTGACGCTGTTACCCATGCTATGGAAGCCTATGCCTCTATGCTGGCCACCGACTACACCGACAGTCTGGCACTGCGCTCCCTGAAGATGGTATTTGAGAACCTGCCCAAGGCCTACGACAACGGCCCCAACGACCCCGTTGCCCGTGAAAAAATGGCCAACGCTGCCACCATGGCCGGTATGGCCTTTGCCAACGCCTTTTTGGGTATTTGCCACTCAATGGCCCACAAGCTGGGTGCTTTCCACCACCTGCCCCACGGTGTTGCCAATGCGCTGCTCATCAGCCATGTTATGCGCTTTAACGCAGAGGAAGTCCCCACCAAGATGGGTACCTTCTCCCAGTATGATCACCCCCATACTCTGGCACGCTACGCCGAGGTTGCCGATTATCTGGGTGTAAAGGGTAAAACCGACGCCGACAAGCTGGAAGGCCTTATCCACATGATTGAGGAACTGAAGACAAAGGTGGGCATTAAGGCAACCATTCGTGAATACGGCGTTGATGAAGCCGACTTTTTGGCTAGACTGGACGAAATGGTGGAGCAGGCCTTTGACGACCAGTGCACAGGCGCTAACCCCCGTTACCCCCTGATGAGCGAGATGAAAGAAATGTACCTGAAAGCATATTACGGAAGCGATGCACAGTAAAGTAAAGTCACACGAAAGGAATGGTCATCATTATGAGTATTCAGGCAGATAAGATCATTGCAGTGAGAACATCCAAAACTATTTACAGAGATGGCGACACCGTCATCAAGGTGTTTGATGAGGATTTTTCCAAGTCGGATGTACTCAACGAAGCCCTAAACCAGGCCCGTGTGGAAGAAACCGGCTTAAACGTTCCTGCGGTGCTGGAGGTATTGAAGCTGGATGGCAAATGGGCCATTCGCTCAGAGTATGTTGAGGGCAAAACCCTGCAGCAGCTGATGGAGGAGCACCCGGAAAAGAAGGATGAATACCTCAACCTGCTGGTAGAGCTGCAGATGGCAGTGCATCAAAAGGAAGCACCTTTGCTGACCAAGCTAAAGGATAAAATGATTCGCAAAATTGGCGAAACCGACTTTGACGCAACCACCCGCTATGAGCTGCATACCCGCCTCAACGGTATGCCAAACCATCATAAGGTTTGCCACGGAGACTTCAACCCCTCCAACATCATCATCAAATCCTCCGGCACACCCTATATTCTGGACTGGTCCCATGCTACCCAGGGCAATGCCTCTGCCGATGTGGCACGTACCTACCTGTTGTTTTGGCTCATGGGTGACATTGACGGTGCCGAAAAATATTTAAACCTGTTCTGCAAAAAGAGCGATACCGCCAAGCAGTATGTGCAAAAGTGGATGCCCATTGTTGCTGCCTCCCAGTCGGTAAAGGGCAATCCCAAGGAACGTGAGTTTTTAAAGAACTGGGTAGATGTTGTAGATTACGAGTAACAAAAGGGGAGGACATCATGAAAATCACCGTTTGTATCGGCAGTTCCTGCCACCTCAAAGGTTCCAAGCAAATTGTAGAAAGCTTGCAGTACCTCATCAGTCAGCATGGCTTAAAAGAACAAATTGAACTGGCAGGCACCTTCTGTATGGGTAAGTGTGAAACCGGTGTACATGTTACCATAGACGGCAAAGACTACTCGGTATCTCCTGAAACGGTTAAAAACTTCTTTGAGCAGGAAGTGTTGCCTAAGCTATAAAAGTAGATAGCATGCTCATTATTACTGACATTCTCTATTATCTCGATGACCCAAAGCAAAAGCAGGCTGTACAAAATACAGCCTGCTTTTGCTTTGGTGTAGCTAAAAGCCGTTAACGCAGCTTGTGGCGGATGATTTTGCCAGAGGTGGTTTTGGGCAGTTCCTTACTATATTCCACTACACGGGGATACTTATAAGGCGCGGTCATGCGCTTTACATAGGTCTGTATTTCCTTGGCCAGCTCGTTGCTGGGGGTATAGCCGGCTTCCAAAACAATGGTAGCCTTTACCACCTGACCGCGGATGGGGTCGGGTGCGCCGGTGATGGCACACTCATGGACAGCGGGGTGGGTCATCAGCACCGACTCAATCTCAAATGGCCCGATGCGGTAGGCAGAGCATTTGATCATATCATCATTGCGTCCAATAAACCAGTAATAGCCGTCCTCGTCCATCCAGCACATGTCGCCGGTATGATATACATTATGTTCATCGTAGGCAGACACAATTTGTCCGTCCCTCCAGTAGCCACGGATGAGGCCCTCTGGTATATGCCGGTCAAGTCCACGCACCACCAGTTCTCCCTCCTCGCCGGGGCGGCATACATTGCCGTCATTGTCCACCAGTGCAATATCGTACAGGGGTGAAGGTTTACCCATAGAGCCTGGCTGGGCGGGGAACCAGTCAAAGTTGGCAACCAAAACGCTGCTTTCGGACTGACCAAAGCCCTCGTGGATAGTGAGCCCGGTAATGCCAATGAATTCTTTGACAATTTCGGGAGAAAGTGGCTCTCCGGCGGTGCAGCAGTGCTGGACAGAAGCAAATTCCTCACGGGTCAGCCCCTCCCGCATCATAAAGCGGTACATGGTGCCGGGGACGCACAGAGTGGTGGGCTTGTAGGTAGAAATGACGTTGATAAGATGGCGGGGGTCAAACTTATTGTCCATATCATAGCCAAGGATGGCGCTGCCGCAAATCCACTGGCCGTAAATGCAGCCCCAGCCAAACTTTGCCCAGCCGGAGTCGCTGACGGTGAGATGCAGGCCGCCATCGCGCACCTGCTGCCAGTAGCCGGCAGTAACGATGTGCCCCAGTGGATAGCTAAAGTCATGCAGTACCATTTTGGGCATGCCGGTAGTGCCGGAGGTAAAGTACATGAGCATCAAGTCTCGGACAGTCAGGGTTTCATCTACCACAAAGTCGGGGTCAGAGCTCTCAATCCCGGCAGAATAGTTCAGCCAACCCTCACGTGGTTCGCCAATGAGAGCAGTCATCAGCCCCGGGCAGTCGCCTTTGGCACCCTCTACCTGCTGGATAATCCAGGGGTCGGGGGCGGCAATCAACAGCTTTGCACCCGATGCCTTTACCCGATAGCTGATATCGTGGGAAGCCAGCAAAAAGGAAGCAGGAATAAGGATTGCACCAAGGCGGTGGAGTGCTACGGCGGTAATCCAGTATTCCCACCGGCGCTTGAGCTGCAGCATTACCCGGTCGCCTTTACGGATGCCAATACTGTGCAGCCAGGTGGCAGCCTGCCGCGAAAGAACCGAGATGTCGGTAAAGGTAAACTCCATATGCTGGCCATGGTCGTCCAGCCAGGTAAGAGCTTTGCGCCGGGGCTGGGTGCGCGCCCACTCGTCTACAATATGGGTGGCAAAGTTAAAGTTATCCGGGTAACTTACCTGATAATTCTGTTTAAAGTCCTCGTAGGATTCAAACTGTGTACGGCCAATAAAATTTTTCAGCATATAGGCGTCCTCCTTAGATGTTGAGTCAAACGGTTAAAGACGAACCTCTTGCACGGCAAAGACTGCCAATTGGTTTTTTTGTAAAATAATCTTTATGTACTCTGCGAAGAAAACAAAAAAACACGTCCGGCTGCTTTCGCAACAGGACGTGTATTACACGCGGTACCACCTGAATTCGCACCCTATTTTTATAAAGGTACGCTCTTAGTCAAAACGGAGCAGGGAAAAACCCCCTCGATTTTGCTCCCCTTATAACGTGGGGGAAGCACGTCGAAGCCTACTGAGAAGAAATCTTCTGTTGGGTTCGCAACTCCGAGGCTACTTCAGCAAGACCCAGACGCGGCATTTCCACCACCAGCCGCTCTCTATGCCCTTGGGTAATTTGCTTACTACTCCTCTTCACCGTCTTTGGTACAAGGATTCAGTTGAATTGTTTAGATGATATCATCAATAAGGGGGTATTGTCAACACTTTTTTCTTTATCATTTTAAAGTGATGATAATTTTTTACGGTTATTCCTGATTTGAATTGTTGTCGGCAAGAGAAGCAGTGCCGATGGCGGCAAGGCCAATACCCAGCATGGAAAAGGCACTCTGCGTTTCCAGCTTGCCAATTGACGACAGCACAGTTACAGCAACGCCCATTGCCAGCCCCACAGCTCGCAGAACCATGGGAATCAGTGTTGAAATTTCGCTTTTATCCTTGGTGTTACCCTGTTCTTCCCGCCGCAGGCAAAGCAGCTCCTCGGCGGTAAGCCCCAAAAGCTGTGCCAGCTGGGGTATGGTTGCAATATCGGGGCAGGAAAGACCTCTTTCCCATTTAGACACTGCCTTATCGGTAACGCCCAGTTTATCAGCCAGTTCCCTTTGAGTATAATCTTTTTCTTTGCGCTGTGCAGCAATCAGTTCACCCATTGAACGGTAATCCATGTTATATTCCTCCCGATTCATCATGCATAATGTTTTGTTCTGCCTTTATTGTAGCCCCTTTACCGCAGGAGAGCAAGAAACAGGAAGATTAGAGGTGTAAACCAACAGTTTACATAGAGATGAACTGGCTTAATAAGCTGTTTTATGGTTGGAGTATACTGTCATGGATAAAATCTACAGCTTATAACGTGTAAATGCCCAAGGGCATACGCCGGTTGCAAAAAAACCTACAATGGCATAGCGCAGTCCGTCAAAAAATAAAGCCTGAGGCAGTAAAATTTTCAGGCCACCCCGCAGAACTGCCAAAATGGCAACGCCAATGACAAGGCGCAGAAGCCGCCGTCCTGTGCTGCCTTCTACAGTAAACTGAAAGCGGGACTCCCAAATCAGGCCTATAAAAGCACCAATACCAACACCAATGGTTTTAATTGTACTGGCTGTAGGTTCTGCCAGCAGCCCCAAACTAGATAGCAGCACAGCACCGGCAAATAACCAAAGCTTATAGGCATAAAAGCGCCGGAAAAGGTAGCTGCTGACAGCTGCCATCACAATGCCGATGACGGCACCCATAAGGACGTCGGTGGGGAAGTGTACGCCAAGGTAAACACGGGATGCCATTACAGCCAAAATGGCAAAAATACAAAACAGGGTTGTCTTGGTACTTCGTTTCCAAAAAGCAATTGCCCCAAAAAAAGCACCGGCGCATTGGGAATGCCCGCTGGGAAAAGAAAAAGATTCCCCCAGATGGGCTGTATTTACCAGTCCGTTGTCTATGACCACATAACGCATTTTTTCAAAGCCTTGGGTTAAAAAAGGACGTGGACGGCGAACAAAATCCTTTAACACTCCGTTGATTCCGATGCTGGAATAAAGAGATAGCAGCAACAGCTCTCCAAAATGCTTATTGATGCACCAGTAAACGGCAAATATGGCAATAAGCAAAAAAGTTTCCTCCCCTAAGAAGGTAAAGAAAGTAAAGATAAAATCCATAAAAGCGCCGCCCAGATGATAAAGAGACTGAACTGCCTCCATTACCGCATAGTCAAATCCCATAAAAAGTCTCCGTTCGTATTTTTGTATCTAACAGCACCCGCAATGGCTAGGTGTTGCTCTAAAATAATTTAAGTAGCTTTAATGTAATGATAGGAGGATAAGGGGGGATTGTCAACGGACTGCAACTAAAATTTGATGAACCTTGCTGAGAATGGGAAATGTTTCTGCTCCTTTTTTCGTACTTATTAGTATGATAAAATAGTTATATTAGTGGTAGGGTAATATAGAATAGCTTCTATGGCTATTTTTATCTTTATGCACCTGCCAAAGGCAAATGTACAATATTACAAAATGATGCATCAGGAGGCCGGTTAATTATGAATAAAGGAATAAAGGGATGGTTGGCTGCTATGGCGGCGTTGAGCCTTCTTGCAGCATGTGGAAAAGTCCCTGCACCCTCTTCGGTTGTATCACAGGAGCAGCCTTTCAGCCAAAGCCAGAGCATGGACGCCGCCAAAGGTGAGTTTCCCCCTGCGGTAACCCCGGAGGAAGAGCTTTCTTCAAGTACTGCAAGCAGTGGGACAGAATCTGTACCGGTGCCTGCAGAAAAAGAGGAGCCGGAGGTTATAATGTCTACCGACAGTGTAAAGGCAGGCAGTAGCCTGTTTTTACTGGTAAAAAACGCTCCGGAGGGAGTAACCCCCACCGCCCAAACCAATATGAACTACACTCCGGTATTTTTTCCTTACGGAGACGGTTGGGCAGCTGCAGTGGCAGTAAGAATGGTAACCCAGCCCGGCAATTATGCCATTACGGTAGCTGTGGGTGAAGAGACAAAGAACTTATCTCTTCAGGTGACAGACGGTGGCTTTGAGGTAGAAACCTTTGAAGTAGATCAGTCGGTAGCAGACTCTACCGTCAACAACAGCAATGCCAATGCAGAGTTTAATCGGGTGACCGAGCCACTGAAAAAACAGGCGGATGGGCAAAAATACTGGAGCGGAAAATTCAGTTTGCCGCTGAATCAGGATTCCCCCAGAATTACCAGCTCTTACGGATATACCAGGGTGGTCAACGGTTCGGCCAGCCGTCACGGCGGGGTGGATTTTGCCGCTCCTGCAGGAACTCCTGTTTTGGCGCCCAATGCCGGGCGTGTTTTGTATGCCGGCTATTTACAGCTTACGGGTAATACCGTGGTTGTAGAACACGGATTTGGTTTGCAAAGCTGGTATTATCATATGGAAAGCACCACCTGTAAAACAGGGGATATGGTAAGCATCGGCGACGAGCTGGGCAAGGTGGGCAGCACGGGCTTTTCTACAGGGCCTCACCTGCATTTTGCCATGACGGTGGGCGGAGTGTTCACCAATCCTTGGGAGTATATAGAAAATAATATGCTTTCTTAAAGCAGTGTAGTAAAATTCACTGATAAGATTATTTATTGTGATGCCCTTACAAGAGGCGACATATCAAAAGCCGCCGGTCACTAACTCAGTGACCGGTGGCTTTTTTGCAGATGATACTTGCCTGTTTTGGGCTAATCATGGCGCTATTTTAAAAACTTTCTCAGCATTTTTTCCTTTTGAGGCGTATAGGGCCGGTAGCGGATAGGCAGATCAATAAAGTTATGCTTTTTGACAATGCTGCGGTGGTGGCTAAAGGTTTCAAAGCTTTGCCTGCCATGATAACTGCCCAAGCCGCTTTGCCCCACACCGCCAAAAGGCAGCTCGCTGGTAGCAAGGTGTATGATGGTGTCGTTGATGCAGCCGCCGCCAAAGCTGCACTCATTTAAGATGTACTGCTCTGCCTTTTTGTCTGTAGTAAACAAGTACAGTGCCAGAGGTTTGTCATGAGCATTAATATACTCTGCGGCTTCACTGAGGTTTTGAAAGGTCATAATGGGCAGGAGAGGCCCGAAAATCTCTTGCTGCATAATAGGACTATCGGCACTAATCCCGTCCAGCAGGGTAGGTTCAATTTGCAGTGTTTTTGGGTTGTTTCCCCCGCCTGACGCAACATGTTCGTCCTGCATCAGCTTCAGCAGCCTGTTAAAGTGCTTTTCATTGATAATTTTGCCATAGCCGGGGGATTCCATTGGCCTTTTTCCAAAAAATTGTACAATAGCTTCTTTGATACAGGTAACCAGCTGGTCTTTAACAGCTTGATGGACAAATAAGTAGTCGGGAGCCACACAGGTTTGCCCGGCATTTAAAAATTTGCCAAAGACAATGCGCTTGGCTGCAAGGGTAAGATTGGCTGTTTGGTCTACAATGCACGGGCTTTTTCCGCCCAGCTCCAAACAAACAGGGGTAAGGTGCTTGCTGGCCTTTTCCATGACAATTTTGCCAACAACAGCGCCCCCTGTAAAAAAAACAAAATCTAGGTGTTCTTCCAGCAGAGCGGTAGATTCCTCAATACCACCCTCAACCACAGCAGCAAATTCAGGCTCAAAGCAATTGGAAATGAGCTTGGCAATGATGGCACTGGTAGCAGGTGCATCCTGAGAAGGCTTGATGATGACACAGTTGCCGGCGGCTATTGCGCCAATGACGGGGGCTATGGCAAGCTGAAAGGGGTAATTCCAGGGTGCCATCACCAGTACAATGCCATAAGGCTGAGAAGAAATAAAGCTCTTGGCAGAAAACTGCCCCAAGGGTGTTGGCACCTTTTTATCTTTTGCCCATTTTTTTAGGTGCTTTTGTGTATGGCTCAGTTCAGAAAGCACCATACCCACCTCGGTCATATAGCTTTCAAAGGCGCTTTTATTTAAGTCCGTACACAGTGCCTCATTAATTTCATCCTCCAAAGCAAGGATGCCTTGTTTTAACGCTTCTAAAGCGCCTAAGCGCCAGGAGATATCCTTAGTTACACCTGTGGCAAAAAACGCCCGTTGTGCTGCTGTAATCTGCTTTACAGAAAGCTTACAACTGTTCTGTTCCATATTTGTCTACTCCCTTATTTTAAAGCACTATTGTAATTATTTCTATCTTTTTTATTATAGTAAATTTAAGCGTTTCTGAAAAGGGCAAACCCCTGATTTAACTTATTGTTATTTTACTGTTATGCAAAAGCAAAAAGAATGGGTAGTTGTCAAAACTTATTAACGGTGTCTTTAGACAGTGCTTCAATGAAAGAAAAATGCTCCTGTGTGCAGGAAAATGCATATTATCTTGCAAAAAAACTGAAAATCACCTTGATTTTTACTCTGGTTTGGGATATGATGTTGACGGACCAAAAAACAGCTTTGGATAAAATGTGTAAAAGCGGCTTGCATAGCCGTACTATCGTATTAATTGAGGTGTTGTTTTTATACTATTTTCTTAACTGCAAAACCGGATATTTTAACCTTAAAAGCAAATTTGTTTTGAATAGTATTTATTTATAGTTGCAGAGCAGTGTTTTGAACAAATCGGCCGGTATAAAAGCGTTAAACGCATTACGCCGGCAGTAATACCAAACTAAAGTTTTATGCCATACATATAGGCAGAATGGAGTACATTATGGTAATGGACCTTCTTTCTAAAATAGAAAAACAAATGCCTGAATTTTCCAAGGGACAAAAACGCATTGGTCGTTATATCATTGAGCACTATGACAAAGCAGCTTTTATGACAGCCTCAAAGCTGGGTGATACCGTTGGTGTCAGCGAGTCTACCGTGGTACGCTTTGCCACAGAGGTGGGCTTTGAAGGCTACCCCCAGCTGCAAAAAAATCTGCAGGAAATTATCCGTAACCGCCTGACCACTGTGCAGCGCATGAACATCATTGACGGACAACTGGGCAACGAAGATGTGCTGACCAAGGTGCTTACCTTTGACTGCGAAAAAATCCGCAGGACTATAGAAGAAACCAACCGTAAGGATTTTAGCGCAGCGGTAGATACCATTGTTAATTGCAAAGAGATTTATGTGCTGGGCATACGCAGCTCCAGCATATTGGCAAGCTTTTTAAGCTTTTATTTTAACCACATTTTTCCACACGTGCACAACGTTAACACCAGCACTGCCAGCGAGGTCTTTGAGCAGATGCTGCGCATTGGTGAGGGGGATGTTCTTATTGCCATCAGCTTCCCCCGTTATTCTCAGCGCACCCTGCGTGCAGCACGCTATGCCAAAAGCCGTGGCGCAACCGTCATTGCCATTACCGACTCCACCTCGGCACCCTTGGCAGAAGTTGCCGATATCCTGTTACTGGCACGCAGCGACATGGCCTCCTTTGTAGACTCTTTGGTGGCACCATTAAGCCTGATTAATGCTCTGATTGTTGCTGTCGGCCTTAAAAAGAAGGACGAAATTGCCCAGACTTATGCGACTTTGGAAAATATATGGGAAGAATACCACGTATACGAAAAAACAGACGGGGACCGGAGCAACGCGAATGAAGGAATATGATGCTATTATTGTGGGTGGCGGAGCAGCAGGGCTAACCTGTGCCGGCTATGCCGCCCAATGGGGCAGCCGCATCCTGGTGCTAGAGCGCCGGGAGCGCCCGGCCCGCAAAATCTTGGTAACCGGCAAGGGCCGCTGCAACGTTACCAACAACTGTACACCGGAAGATTTTATCCGCAACGTTCGTACCAATCCGCGCTTTTTATATAGTGCGATCAATACTTACACCTGTCAGGATGCCATGGCGCATTTTGAAGAAATTGGTGTAGCCCTAAAAACCGAACGGGGAAACAGGGTGTTTCCTCAGTCCGACTGTGCCAGGGACATTGCCGATGCCCTCATTGCATTTGCAAAGGATAGCGGTGCCCGCATTACCTGCGGCAAGGCAGGCTCTCTAATCTTAAAAGACGGCAGAGTTTGCGGCGTTATCACTGAGGATGGCGCTTCTATTGAAGCCAATAAGGTTGTAATTGCCACCGGCGGCATGAGTTACCCTGCTACCGGCTCCGACGGCAGCGGCTATGACCTTGCCCGTCAGGCAGGGCATACCATTGTACCTCCCAGAGGTTCGTTGGTTCCGGTGGAGTGCTCCGACGGCTTTTACAGCAGCCTAATGGGGCTTTCACTGCGCAATGTTACTCTTTCGCTGTATCCCAAGCAGGGGACCAAATGCCTGTACAGCGAGCTTGGCGAAATGCTGTTTACTCATTTTGGCGTTTCGGGCCCACTGGTGCTTTCGGCCTCTTCCTTTATGAAAGGCTCTGCCAAAGACTACCGAATGGAAATAGACCTGAAGCCAGCTCTTACCCATGAGCAGCTGGATGCCCGTATTTTAAGAGACTTTGAAGAACAAAAAAATAAAAACTTTTTAAACAGTCTGGGAGCACTGCTGCCGCGAACCTTGATTCCTGTTGTCGTAAAGCTTTCGGGTATTGACCCCGATGCAAAAATACATCAGATTACCCGCGAAGAGCGGGTTCGTTTGGGGGCGCTTATCAAGGCGTTTCCCTTGACCCCCAAGGCGCTGCGCCCGGTGGAGGAAGCAGTGGTGACCAGTGGCGGGGTAGATGTCAAGGAAGTTAACCCCAAAACCATGGAATCCAAACTGTGCCCGGGACTGTTTTTTGCCGGTGAAGTGCTGGATGTGGATGCCTACACAGGCGGCTACAACCTTCAGATTGCTTATTCCACCGGTTATTTGGCAGCACAGGGGATTATTGAATAAAAAGTGTTGATTTTAATATTTTGACACAGAGTAAAAATCAGATTATACTGTTAACGGCTTTTTAATAAAAGCAAATTATTCTTTAACAAGCAAGGCTTAACGCTTTGCAGTAAAAAAGATTGAAGTATAAGCCTACTCTCCGCAGCGGCAGTAGGAAAAAGGTGGTTTTCTTATGTTTTCTATTGCGCTGGATGGACCCTCCGGTGCCGGAAAAAGTACATTAGCCAAGGCAATGGGTGCAAAACTGAACTTTTTGCACGTAGATACCGGTGCAATGTACCGCGCCATTGGGGTTGCGGCACTACGCGCAGAAATCTGCACTACAGATTCAGAAGCAGTAACAGCGCTGCTGCCCTCCATTCATATTGGGCTGCGGTTTGGACCTCAGGGTCAGCGTATTTTTCTGGGAGAAGAGGATGTTTCGGAGGCTATCCGTATGCCGGAGGCTTCTATGGCGGCTTCTAATGTATCTGCCATTCCTGCGGTAAGAGCTTTTTTGCTTGAGCAGCAGCGTGACCTTGCCCGCAGCAACAACGTCATCATGGACGGACGAGACATTGGTACTGTGGTACTTCCCAACGCAACATTAAAGGTGTTTTTAACTGCCTCTCCCCAGGCACGGGCTGCACGCCGCCACAAGGAGCTGGTGGAAAAAGGACATAAAGTCAGCTATGAACAGATATTGGAAGAAGTAAAGCTTCGAGATTACAATGACTCCACCCGCGCGGCAGCCCCATTAAAGCAGGCGGAAGATGCTGTGCTGGCAGATACTACTCAGCTTAATTTTGAAGAATCGCTGGCGCTCCTGCTTAAAATTGCAGCAAACCATGGTATTTACCCCGTAGGGTAAGAGAATATAGTGGTAACGCCGCACAGTTGAGTTTTGCCCGAAAGGAACTATGACAGGATGACTTTATTTTACCGCTTTGCCCGTAGACTTACCGCAATTTTACGAGGTATTTTGTTTCGGGTAACCTACGAAGGAAAAGAAAACCTGCCTACAGAAGGCGGATATATTGTTGTGTGCAATCATAGGTCGTTTTTAGATCCGATATTATTGTCCCATGCTATTCCCCGTCAGGTATATTTTATGGGAAAGGAAGAACTTTTTCATAACCGCCTTTTAGGTTTTATCTTAGGCAAGCTGGGAGTTTTTGCCGTTAACCGGGGTGCCGGAGACATGAATGTAATTGACCATGCGGCAGATATTATCAAAAGAGGAGACCTGTTGGGAATTTTCCCCGAGGGCACTCGCTCTAAGGACGGTCAGCCGCTGCGTCCCAAATCGGGAGCAGCACTGGTTGCAAAGCTTTCAAAGGCAGATATTATCCCCTGTGCTATTTTGTTTGACGGAAAATTGGCAATCGGCAAAAAAATAAGAATAAAAATTGGCAAACCGGTGCCTTTTGAGCAGTTGGGGTTTTCTGATGAAAGTGCATCTTCTCTGCGTCGTGTAGCAAAGGCCATTATGAGGCATATTACCGACTTAATGGAACTGGAGGAAGCTTCCGGTGAAAATTGAAGTAGCAAAAACTGCCGGCTTTTGCTTTGGCGTAAGCCGTGCTGTTGATATAGTAACCCGTGAAAGCGATCAGGGGAATAAAGTGTGCACCCTGGGCGAAATTATTCATAACCCCGTTGTGGTAGAAGATTTTGCCAGACGCGGCGTTGTGGTGCTGGAAAAAGTAGAGGATGCACAGCCCGGACAGACAGTCATTATACGCTCCCATGGCGTGGCCGCCTGGGTGTACGAATATTTGAAGAGCCACAACATATCCTATATAGACGCAACTTGTCCTTATGTGCTGAAAATTCATAAAATTGTGGCAGAGCAGCACCCCCAAACGGTGGTTTTAATTGCCGGGGACGAGGCGCACCCTGAAGTGCAGGGCATTATAGGACATTGCAAAGGACAGGTAATTGTGTTTCAAGATGCCCAGGATTTGGAAAACAGGGTATTAAAACTGGAAAATTTTGAAAAAATGCGCTTTATTTTGGTTTCTCAAACCACTTTTGACCGGAAAGAATGGAAGAAATCCGAGGAATCCGCAAAAAAAGTGTGTACAAACCTCAATATTTTTGATACAATATGTAAAGCCACTGTTACAAGACAAGAAGAAGCACGGCAGTTGTCGTGTCAAGCTGATGTAATGGTAGTGGTCGGGGGGCGCCACAGCTCCAACACCAAAAAGCTGTATCATATTTGCAGCGCAAACTGTCCTACAGTGATGGTGGAGCGCGCGGAAGAGCTCGACGGCCACAAAGAGCTGTTTGCTAGGGCAAACCTTATGGGAATTACTGCCGGAGCCTCAACCCCGGCTTGTATAATTAAGGAGGTTCAACATTCCATGAGCAGACTCGATAACATTAATAATGAAATGACTTTTGAGGAGATGCTGGATCAGTCTTTCAAAAGTACATATAACGGGGAGAAGGTAACTGGTGTCGTTACCGGCATCAAGCCGAACGAAATCTCGGTCGACATCGGAACCAAGCACGCCTGCTATGTACCGCTGCACGAACTGACAGATGACCCCACCGCAAAGCCCGAGGATATCGTCAAGGTTGGCGACGAAATTGAGCTGCAGGTTATCCGCATCAACGACGTAGAAGGCACTACCATGCTCTCTAAGCGCAGACTGGATCAGGCTGCAGGCTTTGAGAAGGTCATGGCAGCAGGCGAAACCGGCGAAATTCTTACCGGTAAAGTCACTGAGGTCATTAAGGGCGGCGTGTTGGCTCTGACCAACGGCGTAAAGGTATTTATTCCTGCATCCCAGTCCAGCGTTCCCCGTGATGGTGATTTGAACAGCATCCTGCACAAGGAAGTAGAGTTCAAAATTCTGGAGACCAACCGTCAGCGCCGTCGTGCACTGGGCTCCATTTCTGCCGTTATCCGCGAGCAGCGCAAGGTGCTTGCCGATAAGTTCTGGGCAGAAGTTGAGGTTGGTAAGGTTTATACCGGCGTTGTTAAATCCATCACCAACTTTGGTGTTTTTGTTGACCTGGGCGGTGTAGATGGCCGTATCGGCCTCACCGATCTCACCTGGCTGCGTGTAAAGCATCCTTCTGAGATTGTCAACATCGGCGATACTGTCGAAGTTACCGTTAAGGACATTGATGCAGAGAACAAAAAAGTTTCTCTCATCTACAAAAAGAGCGAGGACAACCCCTGGGAGGTCATCAAGACCCAGCATCAGGTGGGCGACGTTGTTCATGTTAAAATCATGTCCGTCACTGCTTTCGGTGCATTTGCTCAAATCATCCCCGGCATCGATGGTCTCATCCACATTTCTCAAATCGCTCGTGAGCGTGTAGAGAAGGTTGCTGACAAGCTGAAGGTTGGCGACGAGGTTGATGCAGTCATCACCGAGCTTGATTTTGACAAAAAGCGTGCAAGCCTGTCCATCAAAGCCCTTCTTTCTGACGAGGAAGGTACCGTTGAAGAGGCTTCCGTAGAGGAATAAGCATATTGCAGCCTTACGGCACATATTTCTACTAAAGCAATTAAGAGCGCATGGCCATAGGCTGTGCGCTCTTTTGGCGCTAAGCATCCATTGATACAGCTATGACAATAAGGAGATGCAAAGAGATGAAAGTGACAGCGGTATATGGGCAGCAGCACCATGGCAACACCTATCGCCTGACTCAGCTGCTGCTGGCAGAGTTGGACTGCCGGCAAGATGAGCTTTGGGAATTTACAGTGAACGGTATGGGGCAGTGTGTTGGCTGCACCCAATGCATTATGAAGGATGAACAGCTTTGTCCCCACCGCAGTCAAACAGAGCCTATTATTATGGCAATGGAGCAGTCAGATGTTATTATTTTTGCATCCCCCAACTATTGCTTTGGCATGACCGGGCAGCTAAAAACTTTTTGTGATCATATGGCGTATCGATGGATGGTGCACAGACCCTACGACATGAGAGGGAAAATAGGGATTGCAGTAACTACAGCAGCCGGTGCCGGTGCAGCAGCTGCCGCCAAGGCAATTTGTACCCAGTTTGGCTGGTGGTCGGTAGGCAGGTGTTATAAGCTGACCTGTAATATTCAGGCTCCCGACTGGGATAAAATTCCGCCTAAGCGTATGCAAAAAATAGAAAGACGTGTTCATAAGCTGGCTAATAGGGTGAACCAAAGCGCAGGGCATGCCAAGCCACGCATCAAAACAAGTGTGATGTTTGCTGTAATGCGTAAAATGCATGGCAAAGGCTGCTGGAGTGATTTGGAGCGCACCTACTGGGAGACTAAGCTTGCAAAAAAGTAAGTATAGCTGCGTAAAGTAAAGAAAACCGAAGCATACAGAATGTAGTTTGTTCTCCTGAAGTAATTTGTTGTGCTATCATATTAGCATATTAGCACACTAAAGTATATAATATGCTTATTGATTGAAATACACGGAGGATATTACATATGAAAAAGATTGGCTCACTGCTGCTTGCAGCTCTATTTATTGTTATGACCATGACTGCCTGTGGCAGCTCCGCTCCTGCTTCTTCTGCACCGGCTTCGTCTTCTGAGGCTGCTTCCAGTACTGCCCCTGCGGCTTCTTCTGAATCGGACGATGGTCTTACCGTTGCCGGAAAGCTGGTAGTCGGTTTGGATGACCAGTTTCCTCCCATGGGTTTTCGCAATGAAAAAAATGAGATTGTAGGCTTTGACGTTGATCTTGCCAAGGCTGTTGGTGAAAAGTTGGGGCTGGAGGTTGTTCTGACCCCCATCGACTGGTCTACCAAGGAGCTGGAGCTCAACGGAGATAAGGTTGATTTGCTGTGGAACGGTCTTACCATTACCGATGCTCGTAAAGAGTCCATGCTGCTGTCCGGGGCTTACGTAAAAAATGCCCAGGTTGCTGTTGTGGGTGTTGATTCCGGGCTTACTGCTCTGGCAGATCTGGCAGGCAAGGTAGTAGCCCTGCAGGATGGTTCTTCTGCTGATGAAGCCTGGGCAGCATGTGCTGTTGCCGGTTCCGAAAAGGATTTGGTAAAGGCTGCCGAAAATGTTACTCTGTTTACTGACCTTAAGATGGGCCGTATTGATGCTGTCATTGTTGACAAGGTGGTTGCCGACTACTATATTGCCAACTCCGGCGAAGGCAAGCTGAAGGTTTTGGAAGACCAGCTGGCTGACGAGGAATACGGCATTGCCTTTAAAAAGGGAAACACTGTGCTGGCAGACAAGGTATTGGGCGCTTTGGACGAAATGTGCAAGGACGGCTCTGCTGCCGAAATTTCTAAAAAATGGTTTGGCGAAGACAGAGTTGTGTTTGCAGGTAAATAATGCGTTCTTCTTAATTAGCCATAAAAGCGGTTTTGCGAGGGAGAAATCCCCCGCAATTCTGCGTATATAGATACAATGAGAATCAACGGCCGCACAGACAGAATTACCACAGGGGTAAGTTGCCGCCGCCCAAAGGAGTTTGCAGTATGGATTTAGAATATATCATAGGCACCTTTGCCCGGGTGGGAGCGGGTTTAGACAAAACCATGACACTGTTTGTGGTTACGCTGGCGGCTTCGCTGCCCCTTGGCTTTGTGTTCACCCTTTTGGTTCGCTGCCGTTTTGCTCCCCTAAGGTGGTTTACTCAAACCTTTATCTACATTATGAGGAGCACCCCGCTGATTTTACAGCTGCTGTTTGTTTACTTTGGCATGCCTTATATGCCGGGTGTTGGCCCATGGTTTCAGTCTCTGGACCGCTTTGACGCAGCCATGATTGCCTTTGTACTTAACTATGCCGCCTATTTTGCCGAAATATTCCGCGGCGGTCTGTTGGCTGTAGACCCGGGTCAGTTTGAAGCTGCCAAGGTGCTGGGGCTTACCAAGACCCAAACCATGCTGCGTATTGTGCTTCCTCAAATGCTGCGTGTGGCCATGCCCTCAATCTCCAACGAGACCATTACCCTGGTAAAGGATACCTCCCTGATGTTTACGCTGGCCATTCCCGAGGTACTGCAGTTTGCAAAATCTGCTGTGAATGCCACCGGGAAAACCTTTCCCTTTGTGGTGGCAGGCATCATCTATCTGGTGCTTAACATGGTCATTACCTGGGGACTGAAAAAAATAGAAAAGCGTTATGAATTTTAAAAAGGGGGAATATCCATGTCATTTTTAACCATACAGGGTCTGAAAAAGTCCTTTGGAGAGCTGGATGTTCTCCACGACATCAGCTTTACGGTAGAACAGGGAGATGTAATTGCGGTAATTGGGTCCTCCGGCTCCGGCAAAAGCACCCTGCTCCGCTGTCTTATCGACCTAGAAACGGTGGATGGCGGAAATGTTACCATTGACGGCGAAAGCTATATTACCCAAGGCCAGTATCCAGCCAACGCCCACGACCGCCGCCGTATTTCCGGAAAAATGGGTATGGTATTTCAAAATTTTTATCTGTTTCCTCATATGACGGTAGGGGATAATCTTATCAAACCTTATTTGATGACTACCCCCAGTGCCACCGATGCCAAAGAAAAGTGTGAGGAGCTGCTGCGGAAGGTAGGGCTTTGGGACAAGGTTAACGAATACCCCTCCAAGCTATCCGGCGGGCAAAAGCAGCGGGTGGCCATTGCCCGGGCGTTGATGAAAAGCCCCGAGATTATGCTGTTTGATGAGCCTACCTCTGCCCTTGACCCCCAGCTTACCGGGGAGGTGCTCAGCATTATGCAACAGCTGGCTGCCGAGCGTATGACCATGCTGGTGGTTACACACGAAATGTCCTTTGCAAAAAATGCTGCCAACCGTGTGGTATTTATGAAGGACGGAAAAATTGCCGAGGAAGGCCCACCGGAGCAGATTTTTGAAAACCCACAAAACCCTGATACCGCTGCCTTTTTGGGTACGGTGATCCGATAGGCAGTATATCATGAGGCTTATTTGCGTAAACCCCGTAAGATTTGAGATGGTTGGAAGGCTCAAATGATTTGGGAGGTGCAGGGTTGGAGTTAAAATTGATATTGTCCTATGACAGGCAGCCCGAGGTTTTACAATTGTTTACCGAATATATCAATCTGATTTTGGAGCAGGGAGACGATGTCAAACGTTGTCTTGAAGCCCAGCATTACAGCGACGAGGGGCAGGAACTGGAAGAAAAATATGGTTTACCCCATGGTCGGTTGTATCTGGCGTGTTATGGAGAGGATATTGCCGGTTGTGTTGCACTAAAAAGAACAGATGACAGTTATTGCGAAATAAAGCGTCTGTACGTTAGGCCACAATACCGTGGAAAACACATTGGTAAAGCATTAGTCCAACAGGTGATTGCAGATGCCAAGCGTATAGGGTATCAGCATATGCGGCTTGACACCTTTCCTTTTATGGATAATGCCATTGAGTTGTATAAGCGCAATGGATTTTATGTAATAGAGCGCTACAATGATAACCCCGCACCCACTGCAATCTATATGCAATTGGATTTGCAACCGTAAATATAACCTGAAAAGGTGATATAAAAATTGCCACAGCATTAAAATTTTAGAAGCCATTAAATGGCAATACGCCCGCATGGCTAGTGTATCAAAAAGTTAATGGGTAGCAATACCACCCGCCAACCGGCGGGCTTTTTTATGCCCGTACTTTCTGTACAAAACCTTTGGCTGGTGTTATAATCACATTATTGCAGTCAGCAAAGTAAGGAGAGATATGATGAACAACGAAGCAATTCTGGAATACATCAAAAAGCAGTTGTTTGCCCTGATGGCCATTCCCAGCCCCTCAGGCTTTACCAAAGAAGTGGCACAATATGTGCGGGATGAATTTTTATCCATGGGTTTTGAGGCTGTACTTACCACAAAGGGTGGTGTGCTGGCAGATTTGGGCGGTAAAGACAACAAAGACGCTGTTCAGTTGATGGGGCATGTAGATACCCTGGGGGCAGTGGTTTCTTCCATAAAAAGCAGCGGAAGCCTGCGCCTTTCTCCTGTAGGCGGCCTGGAGCCAAACAATACCGAAACAGAAAATTGTGTGGTATACCCTAGGTTTCATGAGCCGGTAACCGGTGTTTTTCAGCTGGACAACGCCTCGGTGCATGTAAACAAGGAATACGGCAGCACCAAACGGGAATTTGGGACCATGGAGGTTTTACTGGACGCTAATGTAAAATCCGCTGAGGATACGCGCAAACTAGGTATTGAGGTAGGCGACTTTGTCTGTTTTGACCCCCGTACCGTTATAACACCCAGCGGTTACATCAAATCAAGATTTTTGGACGATAAGCTCAGTGTTGCCATCCTTCTTGGCTATGCCAAGTATTTGCAGGAGAATAAGGTTACACCCAAGCGGCACATCTTTGTGCATGTTACCGTATATGAGGAGGTAGGCCACGGCGCCTGCGGTACGGTGGTACCCGGCGTCACCGAGCTTTTAAGCGTGGATATGGGCTGTGTTGGCGGCGACCTTACCTGTACCGAGCATCAGGTATCTATCTGCCCCAAAGATTCCCGTGGGCCATATAACTATGATGTTACCACAAACCTCATTAAAGCAGCCAAAGAGTGCGGTGTAGATTATGCCATAGACGTATATCCCTTTTATGGATCTGATGCAGACGCCGCGCTGGAGGCAGGCCATGATGTACGCCATGGTCTTATCGGCCCCGGCGTATATGCATCTCATGGTTACGAGCGTGCTCATATGGATGGTGTTTCCAATACAATCAAACTGCTGCAGGCATATTTAGGCTAACAGGCATGAGCGCCTCATTTCTTTCAACAAAAACTAAAAAAAGCAGCAGGTACAAAGATTTATTCTCTGTACCTGCTGCTTTTGTATTATAAGGATGGTAAAAGGGCAATGGTGTGCTTACGCTTGGTATCCTACCAAATCAGCAAGTTCTTTATCAATTACTATTGTGACATTATGGTGCAATTTTAGCAGTGTGCTGGGGTTTTGGGTGGTAATATAATCATCCATTAAAAGACCCTGAATAGCATGAGACTTGGCAGCACCGGAGGCCATAAGCATAATTTCTTTGGCAGAGAAGATATCTGCCATGCCCATAGTCATTGCATACCGGGGCACCAGGGACTGATCTTCAAAATAGCGGGAGTTTGCCTCAATGGTGCTTTCTTCCAGCTCCTCCATATGGGCACTGGCACGCAGCTTTTCCCGGGCTTCATTAAAGCCGATGTGACCGTCTACACCAATGCCCAGAAGCTGGAAGTCATTGTTACCGCCTTCATAAACCTTGGCTTTAAAAATTGAAATCTCTTTGTCGGGGTCACCCATACCACCGGGAACATAGGTATTGGCTTTGTCTATGTTTACATGGTCGAACAGGTTGCTATTCATATATTTTCGGTAGCTCAGGTCATTTTCTGGATCCATGCCAACATACTCGTCAAGATTTACTGTGCTAACCTTAGAAAAATCGATCAAACCGTCTTGATGCATCTGTACCAGGTTGGCATAAATTTTTTCACAGGTTCCGCCGGTAGCAAGTCCCAGCTTTGCGTCAGGCTTTTTATTAATAAGCTGTGCAATGTGTTGAGCAACATACTTACTGGAAGCCTCAAAGCTATCGGTTACAATCACTTTCATTTAATTTACACTCCAATCTTCACCGAAATGAAATGACTACGGTGATTTAAATATTATATAAAAAAATACCTGCAATATAAAATGAGTCCATCTATAGTATAGTATGTATTGATAAAAAAAGCTTTGCCATATCTTGTTATTTATTGTACATAAAGTGCAAAATAGTATAAAAAACGCGAAATCCGAAGAATTCGCGTTGGTAGAAGGCTATTACTTGGTAAAAAACAGTGGTATTGTTCCCAGATAAATAATGTCATCCCGGTCTGCGGCATCGCCTTCGGCAAGAATAGCAGCACGGGCAACAACGTTGCCGCCTGCCTCTTTGACCAGATGCTCAATGGCAGCCAAAGACCCTCCGGTAGAAATGACATCGTCGATGATGGCAATGTTAGCGCCTTTAATGAGCTTAATATCCTCCTCATCCAGGCAAAGAATTTGCTCTTTGTTGGTGGTAATGGAGTTTACTTTTGTAATAATGGGCTTTTGCATGTAGCCTTTTACAGATTTACGGGCGATTAAATAACGGGGCATATTCATCACTTTGGCCATTTCATAAATCAGAGGGATACTCTTGGCTTCGGCAGTAATCAGGTAATCTACATTTTCGGGCAGCTTTTGTGCCAAAGCTTTGGCACAAGGCTCTACAATGTCAGTATCACCAAAAATAACAAAAGCAGCAATAGAAAGCTCAGGTGAAATAGGGACAACAGGCAGCCTGCGCTTTACTCCGGCTACTTCAATATCATAATACTGTTCCATAATAAATGCTCCATTCCGCCGCTTTGCGTCGGCAAAAAGTAATAATTTATAACAGCTCTTATCACGCAAAGCAAAGGGATGACAAGAGCATTTTGCACGGTGATAGAATAGTAAACGGTTTATTGTTATTTGTTTACCACATAACAGTATATCACCCTCGCAGAATTTTTCAACTTTTTTTCTATCTGATTTTTATCTGCTCTTATATTGAATTTACCCTTTAAAATAAGTTTTAATAAGAATCAATTGTATTTTTTATGAAATAGTGTTAGAATCTGCATAGTTTTAATGGTGTGTTAATGGGGAGGAGCTGCAAAATGAAACATGTTTTTGTAATTAATCCCATTGCGGGAAAAGAAAATCCGGCAAGGCTGCTGGGTCCTAAAATTCATGAGGCTTTTTTAGGCATGGAAGCAGACCTTGAAATTTATATGACCAAAGGTAGGCAGGATGCCATTCGTTTTGTCCGTGAACGCTGTGCTTGCAGCTTTGGCGAAGAGCTGAGGTTTTATGCCTGTGGCGGTGACGGTACCATCAGTGAGGTGCTGAGCGGCATGTACGACTGTACCAATGCAAGCCTTGGAGTGATACCCTGCGGCACCGGAAACGACTTTGTAAAGTGTTATCCCAATGCTGATTTTTTGTCTATAGAGGCACAGCTGAAAGGCGAAGAAAAGCGTATAGATGCCATACGGTTTAATGATCTGGTTTCATTAAACATCTGCAATGTGGGGCTGGATGCCGATGTGGCACATAATATGCACCGGTTTAAGCACTGGCCCATGGTAAGCGGTGTTGGTGCTTACAATCTTGCCATTGCCTATACCTTTTTTAGCCGTCTGGGCAAGGCTGCAGTCATCACGTTGGACGACACTACAGTCCTTGAGGCTAATTCCATGCTGATGGTAATTGCAAACGGGCAGTATTATGGTGGTAACTACAGGGGGGCGCCGCTGGCACAGCTGGATGACGGCCTGATGGATGTTTGCCTTGTACCCAAGCTTCCTCGTGCTACCATGCTGCGCATCATAGGGAAATATCAAAAAGGCCTACATATCAGCGACCCGGAAGTAAAGCAGTTGGTTACATACACCAGGTGTAAAAGCTTAACAGTGCAATATAGGGAGCCGGTTACCATGTGTGTAGACGGCGAAACCTTTATCAATGATTCTATTACGGCACGTGTGCTGCCGGGGCAGGTAAGATTTCTTGTGCCCGCAGCCAAAGCAATGTCAGCTGTCTGCAAAGAAGAGCAGGTCAAACAACCGGTGATGGTTTAATTTCAGAAGAAAATATAAAAGACGGCAACACCGTAAAATCATCATTCAAACTGTATTAAACTCTATGCGTGCAGAGTTTATTGCCATTGATAAAAACCCCCTCCTATGACTGCAAATTTGCAGCCAATAGGAGGGGGTTTGTTGGTGAAATACAGATATATGTAAGAATAGCTTACGTTAGGGATGGCTCTCCAGCCATTGAGCAATGCTTTGCACCGTAATTCGGCTGATAAAATGCTCGATTTTTTCTACCTGCTCCAGCTCATTAGCAGTTCCGTTCAGGCGGCAAAAAAATTTGCATAACAGCTCATGTCGGTACAACAGATACTCCCCTGCCAAACGTCCTTTTTCGGTGGGGCGTACAACGCCATAAGGCAATGCTTCTACCAGCCCCAGCTGGCGCAGCTTTTGTACCATCTTAGAGGAAGAAGAAGGTGCAACATGCAAATATTTGGCCAGAGTATTGACACGGGCAAAACCATCACGCTTTGTACAGCGGCAAATCATTTCCAGGTAGTCCTCCATTGCCGGTGATAGTTCATCGGGGGCCAATCTTTCATAACCGCTTAAGGTATAAAACTCATCGGGCATAGCTGATTTACCTCCCTTATGCATCACCGTAACACTTCTGCCTTTTGGTGTATATGATAGTGATAGGAAACAAAGTTTCCTTCATCTAATTTTATCGCAGCAAGCTGATTTTTATTCTAACCTACAAATTAAAATCATAGATAAAGAAGAAGTTGCTGCGGACGTAAGGAGTATTTTTCCATGGAACAATATACATTAACATGCCTTGGCGAAGGCCAGTGGGCAAAAGTTACTGACATTAAGCTGGAGGGTGGCATGCGCCGCAGACTACAGGATTTGGGCCTGGTACAGGGCACACCGGTACAGTGTATTCAAAAAAGCCCATGGGGCGACCCAATAGCCTTTTTAATTCGTGGTGCAGCCATTGCCCTGCGTACGGAGGATGCCGGAGGCGTACATGTTATGCCCATTGGCTGATGGCGCTTATCGCTTTATAGCCGTCCCCAGTGCGCTGGCATTGGAGACGGCTTTCTAAGAGCTATTTTTAAAAAGAAAACAAGAGAGGAGCTTGACCAATGGGGTTAACAATAGGCTCAACAGGTAAAAACGCTGTAGATACCGGACTGGTGATACAGAAGGATCGACTGGATGATAGAGTCATTGCTTTGGCAGGAAATCCTAATGTAGGAAAAAGTACGGTATTTAATGAACTGACGGGGCTAAACCAGCATACCGGCAATTGGCCGGGAAAAACTGTCAGCAATGCCCAGGGGCGATATGAGCATGACGGCAAGGGCTATGTGTTGGTGGACCTTCCCGGAACATATTCACTGCTGGCACATTCAGCCGAAGAAGAAGTAGCACGGGATTTTATCTGCTTTGGAGATGCAGATGCCGTTGTTGTGGTGTGCGACGCCACATGTCTGGAACGCAATTTAAACTTAGTACTTCAAACCATAGAAATTACGCCCAATACCATTGTTTGTGTTAACCTTATGGATGAAGCAAAGAAAAAACATATCATAGTGGATACTGCGGTGCTGGAAAAGATGCTGGGGGTTCCTGTGGTGGCAGCAAGCGCTCGCAACGGCGTGGGTTTGGATGAGCTGATGAAAAGAGTAGGGGAAGTTTGCTCAGGTCAATATAAGGGTAAGCCCTTAGATGTAAAGTATCCACAAATTTTGGAATCTGCAATTGCAGTTGTAGCAGGAGAACTGCAGGGACTTATTGGCCGCCGTATCAGCAATCGATGGTTGGCGCTGCGCCTATTGGAACAAGATCAAACAGCAATGGACGGAGCAGACCGGTGGCTGGGGTTTCCGCTTTGTCAAAACCCAATTTTAACTACAGCTTCACAAAAGGGCAGGGAGCTGATGAAAAGCCAAGGCATGGAACCGGCACGCCTGTGCGACAGCGTTACTCTAGTTATGATAAAAGCTGCAGAGGAGGCAGCAGCCCAGGCTGTAACATTTGAAGATCTACACTGCAACCGCTTCGACAGACGATGGGATAAGCTGCTTACCAGCAAGGGAACGGGAATTCCTATTATGCTGCTCTTGCTTTCAGTAATTTTTTGGATAACCATCAGCGGTGCCAATTATCCGTCACAAATGCTGGCAGAATTACTTTTTAGGTTTCAGGATCAACTTACTCTATGGTTTAACCAATGGGGAGCGCCCCCATGGCTTCATGGTGCATTGGTGCTGGGAGTTTATAGGGTTGCTGCATGGGTAGCAACTACAAGTTGTTATACCAAAAAGTATAATAAAAAACGGTTATGTAAACCGCCAGCTTATGGTGATGTCGTTCTCTAAAATGTCTATTCTGCTAATCAGGCATTGTACCAGCTGCCGCTTTTCATCGACTGTACCGGAATCAAAGACTTCTTCCGCATCAGCAAGGATATCCTGCACCTGGTGATAAGTGAGCTCTGGAGCATTGCCCTCTAAGCATTCAAGTTCAAGAGAAAGTGATGTTTTTTCGCTATCAAGCGCTGCCATTCTTTCCGCTATTGCATTGGCAGGGATAGTTTGGTATTGATACAAATCCAGCAGCTTTCCTATCTGCACATCTATATCAGATAGTCGCTTGACAATGGTATCTCGTTTTGCATCTGTATCATTGGGCCGGTTAGAGTCTCTTACAATTTCATAAAAATAGTTGGGGTTAGCTTTCAGTAGTAAGATTCTATCAATAACAATCTGGTCTAACTCTTCTGCCCGCCAGCGCTTATTTTTACAGGTAGGGTCCTTTATCATCTCTTTTTTGGTTTTTGCTCTGGAATAGCAGGTATATACATGAATATAGGTTTTTTGATTATTTGGAAGCTTTTTAGATCCACGATAGCCGCCGGAGCCAAAGTACCTGGCACCACAATTTTTACAATAAATAATGCCGGTTAACATCTGTGTAGCAGAGAAATATGAAATATCTTTTTTGCTAATCTTCTCCAGACGCTGTTGCGCTAAATCAAACATTTTTTGTGAGATAATAGCAGTATGCTGACCATCGTATACCTCGCCATGCCATACAATCTTACCGGCATAAAGGGGGTTTAAAAGCATATTACGGGCAGTCGATGAATAAAGCCAGTTACCGTATCTATTTGTGTAACCCTTCTCATGCATGATATCCGTAATTTTTGTTATAGCATATTGCTTATTTACAAACATATCATAGACTTCACGAACCTGCATAGCCTCATACTCATCAAGTAGGAGTTGACCGGTGGTTTCATCGTAGTTGTAACCAATAGGAGAATAACCGCCGCCACGCCATAAACCATCCTTGGCACGCTCTATGCGGCCCATTTGGCTGCGCTCTTTTATTTGCTCTCGCTCCAGCTGGGCAAATACGGATAGAATACCAACCATAGCACGCCCAAAGGCTGTTGAAGTATCAAAGTTTTCATTCAGAGAAACAAAAGCCACATCATTTTTTATAAAGACTTCTTCAATTAGCCAGAGGGTATCTTTTTGGCTGCGGCTAAGCCGATCCAGTTTATATACCAAAACAAGGTCGATATTATGAGCCTTTACATCCTTTATCAATTGTTTTAAAGCGGGACGGTCAAGCTTGGCTCCGGAATACCCGGGGTCAGTATATATGCCACACAAGGTCCATTCACGGGCGCGGCAATAGTCTTTTAATCTTTCTGTTTGAGCACCAATAGAATATCCTTCTTTGGCTTGCTCCTGTGTAGATACACGGACGTAGCCTGCAACTCTCATATAACCACTTCCTTTTATTACATATATATGCTAAAATAAAAGGGCAGAATTATGCCCGTCCAGACAAATTTCTGCCCTTGCCGCTCTTGGTGTTACAGCACTAAGGGCGGTTTTTATTTTGTATTAATTTTTTTCTGCTTTTCTTCATTCAATTTAAATATGTTCACCATAGGAAGATAAATGCATCCGTTAGCCAATACTTGAGATGACATACAAACAATAATCGCTCTTGCAATTGAATACAGAGATGCACATCCATTCGTAGAAAGCATTCTTTCAAAAGTAGCATCATCCATTTCGTAAGGAGCGACGAAAGCGCCTTGAATTTCAAACTTGATATCCATTTTGCTTTTGTTGTGTTTATATGTTACTCGTACAGACAACAACAAGGTCGAAAAAATATCTTGGTCTTCATCATTTCGTTGCAAAGATTCAATAACATAATCAACATCAATTTGCTTTTTTAGGGAATCGGCATCAGGTAAAACAACAAAGTCATTGGTAATTTGAACTTTTTTTACACTACTACCTATAAATTGAAAATCTGATGCAATTGATTTAATATCCATTACGCTGCACCTGCCCAGTTACTTTTATTGCTCATATCAACAAGATTACCCCATTCATTATATGAGGACTTTGTTGTGCCATATTTAGTGATATAAGTTTTTCTGTTCTTAGACTTTTCATCCTCTAGTACCACATCGACAGTGTATCCAATCTTTTCACACAAGTCAGCTATAGCTTGAATTGTAAAGTTGTAAGTACCACGTTCCCACTTAGAAACCATACCTTGCGAAACGCCTAAAAACTGCGCAAATTCTTTTTGATTCATTCCCATGTTTATTCTATTTTTTATTAGCATCAAAGAAATATCCGACATAATTTTTACAGCGTAAATGTCAGATTTAGAAAAACCCCCTTTAAAATTAGATAGAAATTCTCCCGTTGTGTGTGATATAGGCATACTAAAATACCTCCTGTTTCATTGCTTCTAGCCGTGCTTGAGCTGGCTTGATATAGGGTGTGTAATTTGTTTTATTTTTACCTGCACGTTCCCAGAAGGATAGGATTAAAAAAATGCTATTATTCTTTATTGAATAAATAGTTCTAATATTGTAATTAACATTATTAAATCTTATGCGGCAAAGGTCAGGTACGCCATTAAGCTTTCTAAAGTTCTTTCCAGGATATATGGCAGCCTGATAACCTAATTCTGAAAGAATATTTATCGACCACATAAATTCTCTAATAAAGGCCTTTTCAAAAGATTTCCCCTTCACCAAATCTATAAGTTCTTGTTCACATAAGATATGTATTTTAAATTGTTTATTCTCATGAATAGAATTAATGATTTCTATTAGGTCTAACTTGTCAATATCCATTATATCCAATTTTACACATCCTATTCATATTTTATTACATATAAGTAATATTGTCTATCGGCAAATAGGTAAAAAAGTTTACCAAATATTAGATATTTTAGTGATAAAGTCAGTAATTTAATTCGCATTGGTAATTTAGCATGTCACAAAGCGGGCTATGTAAAGCTGGAGTTAATGTAATAAACATTACCATCCCGCTTAACCTGCCACGTTGCACCCAGCAGGGTCATTACCGCCATCTTGCATATACTTAGCTTGCGACAAAGCATAGTCTAATTGAGTATCAATATATTCTTTACCGCTGTCATTAAGACGGCGGTATTTTTTTATGAGTGAAGTTTCATCATTTTTAATACTCATATCATGTTCATTACCTAAAGAAGTGTTTCTGCATGCCATTTCATCCTGGAACAAATAGTTAGCATCACATTTAAGAACATCAAATACTTTATATAAAATTTCTGCCTTAGGAGAGCTTAAACCAGTCTCATAATTACCCACTGCTCCCTTTGTAACACCTAACATTTGTGCAAGCTGCACTTGTGTTATTCCTAAGGATTCTCGCCTTTCTTTTAAACGAGAAGAAAAGCTCATAATATCACCTCCAATAACCGTATAGTACACCACTAATCTTTATGTGTCAAGAAAAAAGTACAAGAAAATTGAGAAAATATATTGACAGTACAGTATTTTTGAGATATAGTAAAGATAAACTCAAGAAAATTGAGAAAGGAGTATTAACATGGCAATTGAAAATTATAACCACCCAATATCGGAAACCATTGAAAAAATATTGAAAAGTAAGGGTTATAAGCAATCGGCTATTGCACAGATGGCGGGGTTTGAGGTGAGGGTATTTAATGACATGCTAAATGGGAGACGGATTATTAAGGCTTGCGATATACCCAGCATTGCAACTGCATTAGGTGTTACACCTAATGAACTATACGGAATCAATATGAAAAACGACAAAGCGAGTTAGGGGGTGGGGGAGTGGAGAGTACTATAGTCACATTTTTATTAGGCGTATTTGCTGGGGCGTGGATTTGTAGGATGCTAATAGTTATTTCTACAGGAAAAGCAAATCCATCGTTTTGTGACGTATGCAAATATAAAAAAGGAACCTACCATGAGTGATAGGTAGGTTCACAGGACATCATTTTTCATCTTGTTTTTGCTGAGGTTGTGGTTGTGGCATTGGAATTTTGTAGTTGGGTTCTGGGGCATAATCACCTCTAAACTCATCTCTGCGATCTGGCTTTGGTAATGGGCGTTCGTTTTCGGGCATTCAACTCACCTCCTGCAATTCACAAACATTATACCTGTGACTGAAATATAACCTGCAATTTTTTTCAGCTATTTTTTCGATGCAACTAAACTGGTGAATATGCATATCGCCTAGATATTGACTACATAAGCTAAGGTACCTTTTTTCATATCCAGCTATCATCTTCTTAGCTTTTGTATCATCGTATGTACCAATGAATGACCATTCAGAATCTACATCTACCAATAATAACTCAATTTCTTTTACCAAAAAGTGTAATGCCGCAGACTTTTTAGATGAAGACAAAAAAGGCAAGCACGCTTGCAATATTTGAACTGCTCCTACTATGACCGCCCACAAAGATGGGATAGCTTTCCATATAACCCATGATGATACTGAAGCCAAACATATCACACAACAGAAACAATTAACTGTAACTATCAAAAGGTCTAAACGCTTGGAATAGTTCTTGTAGTAAAATTCATAATGCTTTAGGCGCGTAAACATCGACCAGTATTTTTCTGTCATAAATTCACCCTGTTTAATTTTAGCATATTTTGGAAACTGTAACAAGAGACACACATTAAAATGTCGTAATACTGGACAAAAAGTATGGCATACAATCAAGCAAAGGAGGCGAGCGACATGGCAAAGGCAAAAAAGGAAGAACAACCTGTTCGAGTAACTCACATAATGGCAGACGGTCGCCGTTTGACAGATGAAGAATTGAATGGATACACAATACCGCTAAACGAAGATACTAAGATGGCATATCGTATCATAGCCAATGTAAATATGAGGCTTGCCCGCGAGGCACAAAAAGGTGGTGCCGGGTAAGCCCCGGCTAGATGGACAAGCAAAGGAAAGGATTTGACAACATGAAACAAATTGGTATCGTACGCAACCTAGATAAACTTGGGAGAATTGTAATTCCACGGGAAATGCTCAACACACTACATATTGATGCTGGTGATTCCATGGAAATACACCTATGCAATAGAAGCGTTATTATTACACCTGCCAAGCAAATTTGCACCTGCTGTGGCAATGAAGCAAATCTAATTCAGGTAGACGGCACTTCGCTTTGTGCC
>JAEYXR010000014.1 GCA_023431215.1 Bacillota bacterium | reverse complement strand
TCTTGTAAGGACCGTTGCCGATGTAGGTTTCGGGGGACAGTGCCCAAGCCTCGCCGTTGGCATCTACAGTAGCCTTCTGAACAGGGCTGAAGGTGGGGAATGCGGTCAGCTCGAGGAAGTAGGGAGTTGCAGCAATGAGCTTAACTTCCAAAGTCTTCTCATCAATGGCTTTGACTGCCAGAGCATCCAGCTCGCCGGTAGAAGCCTTGTCATAGCCCTCAATGCACTCAAACATGTAGGCATAGTCGGAAGCGGTGGTGGGGTCAACAGCGCGCTTCCAGCTCCAGACGAAGTCCTCGGTGGTGATGGGGGTGCCATCGCTCCACTTCAGTCCGTCACGCAGGTGGAAGGTATAGGTTTTTCCGTCTTCGCTGACATCTACGCTCTCAGCCTGGCCGGGGATGGGGGTACCGCTCTGGTCCAGAGTGTACAGACCCTCAAAACCGTGGATGATAAGGGTAGCGCCGTCAACAGCGGAGTTGAGGGCGGGGTCGATGGTGTCGGGGTCAGGACCAACGCAAACGCTCAGCTCATTAGCGGCAGGAGCGGGGGTGCTGCCTGCATCGCTGCTGGGAGCACTGCTGCTGCTTGCAGTGGAGCCGCCGCAAGCGGCCAGACTCATGACAACCATGGCAATTGCCATAAGAAGTGCAAGTTTCTTCATTATGTTTTCCTCCTAATTCATTCTGACTGTCTTTTTATGTACCATTGGCACATAGTTTTTATTAAAAATTCCCAATTGAGAATCCTTAATCAATAGTACTGGGCTTACAAATAATTGCAAAAAAGCATTATAAGCCCAAGCAGGCTGCACAACCCCATGGTTTGACTTATTATAGCTAATTCAACGCTTTAGCACAAGTATGTAATAAGCTTTGTTGCCGGATTGTAACACAAATGGCAAATATCGACAATAGATAAGTTTCCAAATGTGCACAATTCCGGCAATTAAACTAGTTATGTCTCATCATAGTGATTATACTGATTTTAAAAAAAGAAACAATGGTTACTTTACCATCTCTAGGTTGTGGCAGGCGGCATAGTGGCCTGCAGAAACCTCACGGAATTCGGGCTCTTCCTCTGCACAGCGCTTGGTGGCATAAGGGCATCGTGTGCGGAAGCGGCAGCCAGAAGGGGGATTCAGCGGACTGGGAACATCACCTTCCAGCACAATGCGCTTGGAGTTGCGGCTGGTAACAGGGTCTGCCACAGGAATGGCAGAAACCAGGCTCTTGGTGTAGGGATGAACGCTGTGGAAGGTCAGCTCATAGCTGTCTGCCAATTCAACCATTTTACCAAGGTACATAACACCAATGCGGTTGCTGATATGCTTAACCACACTCAGGTCGTGGGCGATAAACAGGTAGGTCAGGCCCATCTGCTCCTGCAGCTCTTCAAACATGTTGATAACCTGCGCCTGAATGGAAACGTCCAGTGCAGAGATAGGCTCGTCACAGACAATAAATTCGGGGTCTACGGCCAGTGCACGGGCAATACCCACGCGCTGACGCTGTCCGCCGGAAAACTCATGGGGATAGCGGTTGGCGTGCTCGCTGTTTAAACCAACTCTTTGCAGCATGGTAATAATCTTATCCTTGCGCTCCTGGGGGTTGGCTGCCAGCTTGTGAATATCTATAGGCTCACCTACAATGTCGCCCACGGTCATACGGGGGTCCAAAGAAGCATAAGGATCCTGAAAAACAATTTGCATTTTACGGCGGTAAGGCAGCATATTTACATGGGTAATGTCTTTTCCGTCATAAATGATTTTGCCCGAGGTGGGTTCATACAGGCGAAGCAGTGTACGTCCGGTGGTAGTTTTTCCGCAGCCGGACTCACCAACCAGGCCCAGAGTTTCCCCCTTTTGAATAGCAAAAGATACATCGTCAACAGCCTTGACATACTTTGGGTGCATCATAGAGCCACCCACATTGAAATATTGCTTTAGGTTTTGTACTTCAACCAGGTTGCTCATGCGTTTGCACCTCCTTCGGTGGGGATATTGCCGTTTTTAGCCTCAAACTCTTCCTTTTGCAGCAGCCAGCAGGCGCTGTAATGGACGTCGGAAATATCGGTGTAAGGAGGCATCTCGCGCAGACAAATTTTCATGGCCTTTTTGCAGCGTGGTGCAAAGGGGCAGCCTGCGGGAGGATTCAGCATATCCACGGGAGTACCTTCAATGGGCACCAGCTTCTCATGCTCCTTGGCGGTAAGCTTGGGGATAGAAGCCAGCAAACCTTTGGTGTACTCGTGCTTGGGGTTGTAGAAAATATCGTCTACAGTGCCGTATTCTACAATTTTTCCGGCGTACATAACGGCAATCTTCTCACACATATTGGAGACAATGCCCAAATCATGGGTAATCATGATAATGGACATGCCAATTTTCTTTTTCAGGTCAATCATCAGCTCAAGAATCTGAGCTTGAATGGTCACATCCAAAGCGGTAGTAGGCTCATCAGCAATGAGCAGCTTGGGCTCACAGGCCAAAGCAATAGCAATCATAACGCGCTGGCGCATACCGCCGGAAAGCTCATGAGGATACTGCTTCAGACGCTTTTCAGGCTCGTTGATGCCAACCAGATTCAGCAGCTCAATGGCGCGGGCATGTGCATCCGCTTTGTTTTTAGTGCTGTGCAGTAAAATAACTTCACAAATCTGGTTACCGATGGTGTAAACAGGGTTCAAAGAGGTCATAGGGTCCTGGAAAATGATGCTGACCTCATTGCCGCGTATAGAACGCATTTCTTTTTCGGTCATATCGTTGATGCGGTGGCCGTTAAAGTCAATGGTACCGCCGACAATACGGCCGGGATAAGCTGTAAGGCCCATAAGTGCGTAAGCAGTTACAGATTTGCCGGAACCGGACTCGCCCACGATGCCCAGAACGTCGCCTTCCTTCATCTGGATGTTGACGCCACCCAGTGCCTTTACTTCACCGGCAGGGGTAAAGAAGGAGAGCCGCAGGTCTTTAATATCCAATAGTAAATTGTTGTTATCCATTTTATTCTCTCCTTCCTTAATTCTTCAGCTTGGGGTCAAAGGCATCACGCAAGCCGTCACCAAAGAGGTTGAAGGACAGAATGATGAGCGAAATCATAATTGCGGGAGCCAGCAGACGGTGGGGATAAGAGTTGATACCACCAATGGCCTGAGAAGCCAAAGAGCCAAGGCTGGGCAGAGGGGCTGCAACGCCCAAACCGATAAAGCTCAAAAAGCTCTCGGTGAAAATTGCAGCAGGAATCTGCAGTGTGGTGGTAACAATCAGGGTACCGATGCAGTTGGTAAGCAGGTGCTTACGGATGATACGGCTGCTGTTTGCGCCAAGGGCACGGGCAGCAGTAACATATTCCTGCTCCTTCAGGGTCAAGATCTGGCCGCGAACAATACGGGACATACCCACCCAGTACAGCAGTGCAAAAACGATAAAGATACAAACCAGACCCACGCCTACGGTGTTAATCCAGCCAAAGCCGGGCACCTTTTCGGCCAGCTCCTTTAAGGGGAACTTCAGGGTTACGGTAAGCAAAATGATAATCAAAATATCCGGCACGGTGTAGATGATATCAACAATACGCATCATGATCATATCCACCTTGCCGCCAAAATAGCCGGCGACCGAACCATAGATAGAGCCGATGATTAAAATAATGGCACTTGCCACAATGCCTACCAGAAGGGAGATACGTGCACCCATCATCAGGCGGACGGCAAGGTCGCGGCCCATGTTATCGGTACCAAGGATATGGGGAAATACCTTTTCTCCGGCTTCAATGCGAGCCAGCTCTTTTTCTGAATACTCCATCAGCCCCAGATTTTCGCTGCCACGAATCTGATCCTCATAGGTATAAGGATAGAAAGAGGGCACCACAAAAGCCAGTAGCATAACGATAACAATAACCACAAGGGAAATCATAGCAATTTTGTTTTTACGCAGACGGCGCATACCGTCTTTCCAAAAGTTAACGCTTTCGCGCATCACTACCAGGCTCTGCTTTTCAGCCTCATCGGCGGGCAGGAAGTCAGAAACATCCAGCTGCAGGCTCAGGGGATTCTTTTTGGGTTCCATAGACATAGCCTCTTACCTCCTTACTTCAGCTGGATTCTGGGGTCGATGAGTTTATACACGATATCCACAATGACGTTCATGGTAATCAGCAAAAACGCCAAGAAAATGGTGGTACCCATAATCAGAGGATAATCGCGTGCAGTAATAGAACTGATAAACTCACTGCCCAAACCCGGAATGGTAAGGATTTTTTCTACGACAAAGCTGCCGGTCATGGTGTATGCAAGCAGGGGGCCCAAATAGGTGACAACAGGCAGGACGGCATTACGCAGAGCATGCTTAAACAAAGCAACAAACTGAGAAAGACCCTTTGCCTTTGCAGTACGCATATAGTCCTGGCCCAAAACGTCCAGCATGCTGGAACGCATCAGACGGCTGATATAAGCAGTAGGATAGAAGGCCAGAGCCGCCACCGGCAAAATGTAGTGCAGCGGTGAGGTCAGGCCCATGGTGGGCAAGATTTTTAACTGAACACCAAACACAATCATCAATACCGTGGTCACCACAAAGCTGGGCACCGCAATGCCGCAGGTGGCTACCACTATAATAGTGCTGTCTACCCAGCTGCCGCGCTTTAGCGCTGCAATGGCGCCCAATGGCACGCCAACCAGTACGGCAATGCCAATAGCCATGCCGCCCACCCGTGCAGAAACGGGGAAGCCGGTGGCAATGATGTCGTTAACCTCACGTCCGCGCTGCTTTAAAGATGTACCCAGGTCACCCTGAAGCAGACGGACCATATAGTTTTTGTACTGAACAGGTACGGGTTGATTCAAGCCGTACTTTTCTTCCAACGCAGCCAGTGTTGCTGGTGATGGGGCCTTTTCAGACAGGAAAGGACCACCGGGAACCAGATACATGAGGAAAAAAGTGATGGTAGCCACCAAAAATAAGGTGACCAAGGCGGCGCTGACCCGCTTGATGATATATTTGCCCATGTTGCAAGATCACTCCTCTTTCGGGATGTTTGTTACGGCTGCCATAAAAGCCGCACTTTAAAATTCCATAATTACTTTGTTATGGAACAGCAGGCACCCTGCACAAAGCATCTGGCTGCCTGCTTTTTTTAATAAAACAGCTTGCTGTTTTATTAGTGGCCGTACTGCTTATAACAGCGGCCGTTAAGTTTTCTGCGCAGGCCAGGTGCCAAAACAAATTTATTAAAACTGCCTGCGACAGCCTTAATAAAAGGCGGAAATTCCATCATCAAAGAAAAAAGAATTTCGGGAGTGGATACGGATCGAGGGATGCGCCCCACATGCAGACAAAAAAAGTGTTTGAAGTCTTTTCAAACACCGGATGTCATGCAACCTTTACCCGGATATTTTATATTATTTCACGCAGTTTGTCAATTTTCTCTCTTGTCCAAAAGATTCCATGAAAAACAAAAAATGCATGAATTTAAATTTAAAACTGCATATTTGCCAACTAATAAGAAAAAAATGGAAAAGTTGGCTATAAGTATGAATTTAAGTGTTCAAACAAAAGCAAATTTTTTAACGCATTGTTGCTAAAAACTACAAAAATGTTACGAACATCTGTATGCAATCCGCAAACAGAATACACATTTGGATGAATTTGTATACGAAACACGGAAGAATTT
>JAEYXR010000113.1 GCA_023431215.1 Bacillota bacterium | reverse complement strand
GGGCAAGTATCTGAGGTGCAAGGAGGGATTCGTGCTGGTTTGTCACGACCGCGCCTTTTTAGATAGCTGCGTAGACCATATGATGGCCATAAACAAAACCGGCATAGAGATACAAAGTGGTAACTTTTCCTCCTGGCAGCACAACATGGAGCTGCGACAGCAGTTTGAGCTAAAAGAAAATCAGCGGCTAAAAAACGACATTAAGAGGCTGGAACTGGCATCGGCACAGTCCGGGGCCTGGTCTGACCGGGTAGAGAAAACCAAATACAGCACACGCAACTCCGGCCTACGGCCGGACAGAGGCTTTGTGGGACACAAGGCCGCCAAAATGATGAAACGTTCCAAGTCTTTGGAGCAGCGCAGGCAAACGGCCATAGAAGAAAAAAGTCTGCTGCTCCGTGATGTGGAAGAAGCCGAGGCACTGAAGCTTTCGCCCTTACGCTACCATAGCAATAAGCTGGTAGAGCTTTCTCATGTTACCATCGCCTATAGCCCCCACCAGCCTGTGTGCAGTGACATCTCCTTTTGCATCCGGCAGGGTGACCGCATTGCCCTGCAAGGCAAAAACGGCTGTGGCAAGTCCAGTATTCTTAAACTGCTGTGTGGCATGGAGATTCCCCACTTGGGAAAAGCAGAAATGGGCAGCCGGTTGAAGATTTCGTACCTACCCCAGGATTTTTCTCAGCTTAGGGGCAGTGTATGGGACTATGCCGATACCCAAGGAGTTGACCGAACATTGTTTTTGGCCATTTTACGCAAGCTGGGCTTTGAGCGCGTACAGTTTGAAAAAAAACTGGAAGAACTTAGCGGCGGGCAGCAAAAAAAGGTGCTACTGGCCCGCAGCCTCTGCCAGCAGGCGCACTTGTATATTTGGGATGAGCCCCTTAACTTTATTGACCTTTATTCCCGCATTCAGGTAGAGGAGCTTCTGCTGGAGTACCAGCCCACCCTGTTGTTTGTAGAGCATGACCGGGCTTTTTGTGAAAAAGTAGCTACCAACACCATCCTGCTATAGCTCCTGCGTAGGCAAAAGCATCTCTTGTGCCTTTGCGCCTTGTGCCAAAGTTTTTGGTTCATTTTCAGGCATTTCCCACATGTTCTTCCAAAACCGCTTGGGGCAGTGGGTCATGCGGCAGCGGGGATTTTCACGGCTTTTAATGGCTATGGCATCGGTAAAGGTCTGCCACAGGGCACGGGCATACAATTCTTTGTCGTCGGGAGCAGGCGGAACAAAATCTTCCAGAGGTATTATCTCCGCTTCTTTATTTTGATAAATGAGAGCTGACTTATGAGTTTCGTCATAGATAAGAAAATTCTCATTTCTATAGCGGTCTATAAAGTGATTGGCCATAAGGGGTAGCACATAATTCTTAGGTGCTATGGTTGCAATAAGCGCGCCCTCATGGTCAGAAAAACGCAAAAAACCCATAAAGTGGTGTGCTTCGTACCACTGGCTTTTGATGGCCTTGGTAATGGTCATTACCGTAGGGTCTGCCAGCATGTCTGTCACTCTGCGTCCTTTTTGAAAACCCAGCTGCAAAAATCGTAAAAGGTGAATTTCTTTTTCCGGCAAGCAGCTAAGATACCCCTTGATCACCATATCCTGGGCCAGTGGGGAGATTTTGTGCTCTACCCCTGTCAGCACCCGTTGTGCCTTGGCAGGGTCTGTAACAATATCACGCATCCGGTAAAGGCTCCATTGCTCCTGCCCTTCTGCCACAATATCAAGGGGTGTCTCTTTTTGATTAAAACTTTCAAACACGCAGCACAGCAGTCCCTCCAGGCTGCCGTCGTAGCGGTAAATTACATCTGCCCTGTCAAACATCTTCTTACATCCTCCATGGTAGGGGTATCGGGCGCAAACAAAGAAAGCTGCTCCACCTGTGGCTGGGGCAGGCTGGGTCGCTCCGCTGCCACCATTGCCCTCAAAGCACTGTCCTCGGTCACACGCAAGCCCTCCAGCATTTTACCGCAGCAGGTAATAAAGTACTGGGCGCGTTTCAGCACCACACCCATCCGCTTTAGGGCTTCAAAGTCCACCTTACCCACCCTGCGGGCAGCAGTAATGCGCCGTGCCGAAACCACACCGATACCCGGCACCCGCAGCAGCATTTCATAAGGCGCACGGTTAATTTCCACAGGGAACTGATCCAAATGGTTCAGCGCCCAGTTGCATTTGGGGTCAATCAGCGGGTTAAAGCTCTGATGCTGCTCATCCAGCAGCTCTGAGGCCTGAAAGCCGTAAAAGCGCAACAGCCAGTCGGCCTGATACAGGCGGTGCTCCCGCAGTAGCGGTGGCCGGGTATCCAGCGCAGGGAGTAGCGGGTTTTCCACCGTGGGAATATAAGCGGAAAAAAACACCCGCTTCAAGCTGTATTTTTGATACAGCGACTCAGAAAGTCGCAGTATTTGAAAATCTGTCTCGGGGCTTGCCCCCACAATCATCTGGGTGCTTTGCCCTGCCGGTACAAATTTAGGGGCCGAACGATACACTGCCAGGTCTTTTGTATTTTCGGCAATTCCCTGGCGAATCTGGCGCATAGGGGCCAAAATAGACTGCTTGCTTTTTTGGGGTGCCAGCTGACCCAGGCTTTGCTGGCTGGGCAACTCAATGTTGACGCTCATGCGGTCAGCCAACAGCCCCAACTGCTCAATGAGGGCGCTGTCTGCACCGGGAATGGCTTTTACATGGATGTACCCGTTAAAGCGGTATTCCTTACGCAGTATGGTTAGGGCTTCTATCATTCGCTCACAGGTATAGTCTGGGCTTTTTAAAATGCCGGAGCTTAAAAACAAGCCTTCTATATAGTTGCGGCGATAAAACGAAATGGTCAGCTCCGCCAGCTCTCTTGGGGTAAAAGCAGTACGGGGGCGGTCGTGAGAATGGCCGTTAACACAGTATTTGCAGTCATAAACGCAGTAGTTGGTCATCAATACCTTTAACAGTGAAATACACCGGCCATCTGCAGAAAAGCTGTGACAGATGCCGGCAGCTGCGGCATTGCCCAAGCCGTCGCCTTTGTTGGCTCTGTCCACACCGCTGGAGGTGCAGGCAACGTCATATTTGGCAGCATCGGTAAGTATACGCAGTTTTTCCATTAAATCCAACGCTGACACTCCATTTCTTGGTAAACGTTTGTTCTTAGCAATGATATTGTACCATCAAACATACGTTCTAGTCAAGTAGGCTTTATTCCAATTTTTTGTAGTCCCTACGCTAAGTTAAGATGAGTATTCATATCCTTCTTATAAAACCAAAGGCAAGCCCAATTAATTGGGCTTGCCTTTGGTTTTGCACAGAGAGGAGGTAAGAGGGAGATTTGGATCTATTAATGCATTTCTCTACCGCCGGTAATGTTGATGGCCTGACCGGTGCAGTAGTCACCTGCCACTGTCAGAAAGAAAACATAGTCCACAACATCACTGATGGCAGTAAGACGCTTTAGGGGTATTTTTGCAGAAAATTTATCTACTACTGCATCATGGGACATCTGCAGATTTTTGGTATAGCTCTCGCTGACGCTGTCCCACACGCCTGTGGCATCTGTGATGCCGGGGCATATGCAGTTTACATTGATTTTATAGTCTGCCAGCTCATAGGCAAGAGACTGGGTTAATGCTATGACAGCACCTTTGGCAGCACTGTAAGGTGTCATCAGTGCAGAACCGGTTTTTCCTGATTTTGAAGAAAAATTAATAATCTTTCCACCCACATCGGCAGCCTTCATACTGGGCAAAGCTCCTTGTATACACCATGCCGTTCCGTTAACATTAATATGAAACATACGGTCAAAAATGGCTTCTGTATTTTCCTCAAAGGGACGCTGGTCCACAGCACCGGCATTGTTGACAAGGCAATAAACCGGACCAAATTCCTTTACAATAGCATCAAACAGCTTCAACACTGCATCACGCTTTGTAATGTCACAGATAAAGCCCCTTGCACAATAGCCCTGCTCAGTCAGCCTTTGTGCACTTTCTAACACTATAGGGTCAATGTCCAATAAGATTGTTTTTGCACCTGACTGGGCAAATTTTTCTGCAATGCCAAATCCTATACTCTTGGCAGCTCCGGTAACAACACAAACTTTTCCCTCAATGCGATTACTCGAAAGACTCATGGTACACTTCTCCTTTGAAAATTCTACCTCAAGCCGGCTTTCCGTCGACAATTAGCATTCCCTTACTGGTACCCATTCTGACAGCTCCTGCTTCCAGCATTTTCTCACAGATATCTCTGTCATTAATGCCTGTAGACGCCTTAATCAACATGCTGTCTCCTACCGTCTGCTTCATCAGGTTCACAGCCTCCACCGTGGCACCTCCTGTGCCAAATCCACTGGAGGTTTTTACAAAATCGGCTCCTGCCTTTTGTGCCAGTTTGCATGCAGTTACAATTTCTTCATTGGTAAGGTCGCTGGATTCTATAATTACCTTTACCAAAGCGTGTGGTTTTGCCGCCTGTACCACCGCTAAAATATCCTCATATACAAATTCAACGCGGCCATCTTTGAGTGCGCCGATGTTAATTACCATGTCCACTTCTTCTGCGCCATTTTTGACGGCTTCTGCTGTTTCTACCGTTTTTACCAGAGTCGTAGTTGCCCCAAGGGGGAACCCAATGACACAGCAGGTTTTTACTCCGCTTCCTTCCAGCTCCTTATGAACCATGGCAACATGTGTAGGATTAACACATACGCTGGCAAAGTGATACTGCTTTGCTTCTTGACAAAACCTCTTTACAGTTTCTTGTGTGGTTGTGCTTTTCAGCACTGTATGGTCTATGTACTTTGCATATTCAGGTTTTTGCAATCATAAGACCCCCTAAAAAATTATTTTTGAACAATAAACTTTGTTTTGCCAAACCCTTGTAAATCGGGAAAGCTGTTGGAGGCAAAGCGAAAAAAGGTTGCTGCCGCTTCAATAAAAAGAATACTGAGTTGCTGAATAGCCTCCACGTTTTGCTGCTCCTGCCGCTCCGACACCTGCGCTGTCAAATATCGGGCAAAGCCAATCAGCTCTGGCTGACGCTTTTGTGGATTTGCATCGGCAACATGATGACAAAGCTGGCTAAACAACATACGGCGCTTGTCATAAACTTTATAACTTTCCTGTTCAGCTTCGCCGAACATCCGGTTAAAATAGCACTCTACCACTGCATCGGTGCTTTTTGCACGAATGTCTTGGGAGATTCGCTTGCGTGAATTCCAGTTTTCCATGGCAATAAAAAGTAAAATCATCGAAAGCTCTGTTGTATAATGCACTGCCCCATCACCGACAAGGTGTAAGCAGCTTTCAATGATTTCAGGACTTAGCCCCCGCTGATAATACTCCTCTATTAAGGCACACCAGGTTTCTGCAAATTCTTCAGAGGTTAATTGCAAACGAGGCTGCATTTCTTTGATTGCCATGGTTACACTCCATTCTGCTGCTCTGCATCAGCAAAAAATTTTAATCAGCCAGCCTTTACCCCGCAGAGCAACTGTGATAAAGACCCCAAACAACTATTCTAAATTAGCGTGGCTGGATTTTACATCAGCCTCACTTAAGCCCTTTTGTTCCATCACCATCAGTGCAATGGCATCACCCAACAAATAAAGCTGCTGCTCAAACAGGGTGGACATGGGCTGTGCAGAGGCAAATTCTCCAGGCAGGGCGTACTTGGTTCTGCCCGCCAGCAGCAGCCTGCTGTCTGCCATTTGTGCTATGGTACTGTTGGCTGTACAGCCTATGTATGCAACATGGGCGCCCTTTTCCTTTGCAATTGCTGCAATAGCTTTGGGAACCGCGCTTTCTCCCGAGGAAGAAGCTACAATGAGCATATCGCCTTTAAAAATGGGTCGTTCTGTTTCGCTTCCCACAACATTAATATCTATGCCCAAATGCAGCATCCGCTTTACCCACGCTTTTAGCGAAATCAACACCCGTCCTACCCCCACCACCAATACGCGTCGGGCAGACAACAGCTCCTGTACAAAGGCTTCTGCTTGTGTGTTGTCTATTTGAAGCATTGCCCTGGTAAGTTCGTCGGTAATCAGCTCAGACTTTTGTTGCAGGCTCATTTTTCCGCCTCCGCGCTGTAAAGAGCCTTACAAATACTTACCTTCTTCTGATAAATATCCTCACAAAGCTGTGGAAGCTCGTCAAGACTGGTGCGGTGGGTAATCAAATCCTCTACCACCATTTTCTTTTCATCCAGCATTTTAACGGTAAACAGCCATTCATTGATGGGCAAATCAAAGTAATGGGAATTCCACACCCCTGTAATATTCAGTTCCTTGCGTAGAATATTGCTGTGTGCGCTAAGTTTTAGCACGGTATCCTTATGGGGGTTGCCCAGCATTACTATCGTACCAAATGTACGTACACAGTCAATAGCCTGGTTAAAAGCGGCAGATGTGCCGGTTCCTTCTATTACAACATCTGCAGGTTTGCCATTATTGATGGCCTTAAAAGCTGTGTTTACATCTTCTGTTAAGGCATTAAAGCATAGTTGGCCTCTCTCTTGGGCAAAAGCAACTTTTTCATCGGCTACATCCACCAAAGCCACCGTGCCCGCACCAAAAATTTGAGCCCAACGAGCAGCCATAATTCCTATGGGGCCTGCTCCAAAAATCAAAACAGAATAGCCTGCGCGTACATCCGCCTTACGGATGGCGTGCTGTGCCACAGTGCAAGGCTCCACCATAGACAATGCTTCGTCAGTGGTTTGGGGGTTATGGGACTCTACAAAATGCCACTTGGACGGAATAAGGCAGTATTCTGCAAAGCCGCCGTCACTGCGTGAACCCAGATAATCATAGTCTAGGCACATGGCATAATCGCCCGATAGACATGGGGTGCATTTGCGGCAAGGGATACAAGGAAAAACGGCACCCCGCTTGCCTACCAAAGATGCCTCTGCCCCTTCACCTACCTGAACAATTTCTCCGCCAAACTCGTGCCCGATTATCAGAGGATATTTCTGCTTGCTGGTGCCCAGCTCAAAAATACGCGGAATATCAGAACCACAGATTCCGCATGCACCTACCTTCAGCAAAAGCTGTTCTCCCCGGGGCTTGGGAACAGAGACTTCATCTACACGAAAGTCGTTTATTGCGTGTAATCTTGCTGCTTTCATGATACTATAATCCTTTCAGTTGCCGCTGTGGTAAATTCTATTTTAATATACTTGCTACATTTACGGTTTTGGCAGCGGGTATAATCTGAATTTCTACGGTAACACCCTTTTTTACCATATCTCGGAGAATGTCATTTTCAGCGGGTGTGGTAGAAATGTTTTGAAAAAACTTTTTACGACCTGTACTCATCCCCATGCCGCCAATATTTACTTTAGGAATTTCCACCCCATTATCCATCAGCTGCTTTAAGGTGTCGGGAACCTTTACAATCACCATTGTTGGTTTTTTAAGTCCCGCTTTCATCAGCTCGGTGGCTTTAGCAATACTTACAATCTCAATTGTAATACCTGTAGGCACCAACATCTGAAACATCTGCTGCATAAAGGCATCCTGACAAACCTTATCGTCTATTACCATAATGTGCTCTACATTTGAGTAGGCACGCAGCCAGGCGGCGCAAACCTGCCCATGAATCAGGCGGTCATCAATACGAGTAAATATCAGGTTTTTATCTGCCATGATTAACTCCTCCTACAAAATTGTTATACTGAAAATTCAGCAACACTTTCTTTACCCATAGCAAGCACAGCAGCTACAAAATCGTTTAATGTCATTTCTTCTGTGCGTTCTGCAACAGCAGTCATAACCATTGGCAAATTGGCGCCGGTAACAATACGCATATTGCGCTCACGCGAGATGCGTGCCACGGTATTGCACGGAGTACCCCCATATAAGTCTACCAGTGCAGCAACGCCATCACCGGTGTCTAACCGGGATGTCAATGCGGATACCCGCTCATAAAAGTGATCTGATGAATCCTCCGGCATAATGCCCTCGTAAGCCAGCTGGTCAGATTCTCCCATTAGCATCTCCGTGCTTTTTACAAGCTCTCTTGCCAGAGACCCATGGCTTATGACAATAATTCCAATCATAATGCTACCTCATGTTTATGGATTCTTTGCCTTCTAAAAAAGCAATGTAGTCATAATATTTAGACCGAAAGTCATCAACGCTTTGTAAAATAGAAGAGGTTCCCACAACAAAAACATTGGCTCCGGCATCTTTCATCTTTTTAGCATTTTCAAAGGTTGTGTTGCCGTCAACCACCAAATCAGCATTTAACTCATTTTCTGTCAAAAGTTTTTTAATACGGGCTATTTTGCTTAAGGCGTCCGGCACCATGGTTTGTCCCGCAAATCCGGGATTCACCGTCATAAGCATGACAAAATCCACCATGGATTTGTCTTCTTCCAAATAGCTAAGGGGTGTTCCGGGGTTTAGCGCCAGTCCAGGATGCAGGCCGCGTTCCCGCAGGTTTTGCAGTAAACGGTAAGGCTGGCGACAGGTTTCGGGGTGAAAACTCACCCAGTCCCCCGGCTCGGGCATAAAGTAATCAATAAAGCTTTCAGGGTTTTCACACATAAAGTGTAAATCAATGGGGATCTTTGTAACTTCTTTTAACTGCTTATACAAAGCTGTTCCAAGCATTGTATTGTTAACGTAGTGCCCATCCATAACATCAAAATGGATGGTGTCAATACCCACCTCTTCAAAGGTACGGATATATTTTTCCATGTCCCAAAATTTGCAGCACATAATTGAGGGTGAAATCATAATTTTCTTTTGCATATTCAGATCCTTCCCGGCTGGGCTGCACGGGGGCAGAGCAAATCCGCCCCCGTACAACTGCCTAGTTGATGCAAATGATAACGACTGTTTAAGCTGCTGCAAGCAGGCCGCACAGTGACAATACAATACCGGCAACAAATAAAATGCCGACAATGGTAAGAGGCTTCACACGTTTTTTAAGCATTGCCCAAACTCCCATGGTAATGGCAAGGGGTAACAAACCGGGAAGCAAAGCGTCAAGCACACCGGTTTGGAAGGCAAAGTTTACCTGACCCAGTTCATTGGTAAAGACCCACTCCAGCGGCACACGCACCGCCACACGGCTGACGGCCATATTGCCAACCACCATCAGGCCAATAATGCTGAACACTTCAATCAGACGGTTCAGTATTCCGCCCTGCAAAAATTCCAGAATAGCATCACGGCCCTTACGGTAACCCAGCATATACATGTTGTAGCCCAGGGTCAGCATAATCACTTTGTAGCCTACCTCAAAAAGAATAGGTCCAAAATAATTTCCGGCCAGGGCAAGCTGAATACAAATACCGGCAAGAACAGGATAAACAATCGACTGAGAAACCACGTCGCCCATACCGGCCAAAGGTCCCATCAGTGCCAAACGCACAGAGTTGATGTCTTCGGCAGAAATATCTTCTCCGTTGGCACGTTTTTCCTCCATTGCGGCGGTAATGCCGTGAATAACGGTACCCATAAAGGAAGGTTCGGTATTAAAAAACACCAGATATTTAGATATTTCCTCGGCATATTGATCCTTATCGTACAGGCGCTTAATAATGGGTTGAATGGAGTTGGCATTTCCCAAAGCCTGCAAACGCTCATAGTTATAGCAGGTTTCGCTGGAATAGCCCAGCAGCCAATGCTTAATAAGGTCAGATTTTCTTAGTGTTTTTTCAGCCATGATTATGCAACCTCCTTCAGCTTAGCATCGTTAAACAGGTACAAAATGCAGCCGATGATTGCTGCGATAACGGCAATAGCCATGGTATCCAGACCAAAATAAACGGTAAGGAAGAAGCCGGCAAAGAAGAAAGGAATCAGCTTCTTTTTGCCCAGATAGTTTAGCAGCATGCCAATACCAAGGGCAGGCATTAAGGCACCAACTACGCCAAAGGCATCTATAATAAAGGTCGGGAACTGCTGCAGCCATGCTCCAAAGGTAGAACCATACATTACAATAAAGAATGCCGGAACACCGTTAAGGATAAGTGATACAAAGAAAGACGGAACATAGTTCAGAACTCGAATCATCTTCAAGTTTCCCTGAGCCGCATATTTATCGGCAAGGTGAACCCACAGGGAATTGATGGTCATATAGGCATTCCAGGTAAGAATTGCGACAGAACCCAAAATTACGCCTGCAGTGGTTGCGGTGTGAATGTCAAGACCCGAAACCAAAGCCAGAGCCGTCCCCACGGGTCCTGCAAACATGGGGTTCCCGGGCATAGAGCCACCAGCAGTAATAAATCCAACATAAGGTAAATTAATGGCTGCGGCAATCATCATGCCTTCCAGGGGTTTTCCCATCATAATTCCTACTAAAAATCCGGACCAAAGAGGATATAGCCAGGTTCTGGTAACTGCATGGCTAAACCACCATGTGCTGCAGGTTGCTACCAGGGCAACAAGTAATGCGTTTACTACCAATCTACTCACTCCTATCTCATTTTTGGGCCGCAGCTGCAGAGTATGTTTTACACCGCTTTTCTACGGCTGACACCTTATATGTAAAAGGGCTATATGCCCTGAATAACCTCCTTTCGTCTAATATAGAAAAATACTACTTCAGCGGAACCGGATATTCTTCCGGCAGCGCCTGCCGAAGTACAGCTACTGCTTGCACAGCAGTATCACAATTCAGCATTTGCTTTCCTGCCGCCCCAAGCGCGCCATAGTTAAGCAGGGTTATCCGCTTTTTTGTAATCAGCCCCAACGAGGGGGATACACTGAATTTGATTAAACCCAATGCCATCAGTGCTGCTAATCCCATGGCGTCTCCCGCCATTTCACCACATAGCGAGCACTCAATGCCAGCTTCCTTGCAGGTGCGTATTGTATATGCAATGAGCCGCAGTACGGCAGGGTCCATAAAGTTATACAGGTATTCTACACTTTTGTTCAGCCGGTCTGCAGCGTATGTATACTGCACCAAATCGTTGCTTCCAATACTGACAAACTGTATTTTATCCGCCATTTTATCCAGCATCACCACAGCAGAAGGTATTTCCACCATAATGCCTACAGGCAAATTTTCATCAAAGGCTACTTTTTCTTTTCGCAGTTCTTGGCGACACTGCTCCAAAAGCTCCAGCGCCTGGTTCAGCTCATCCATTGTAGCAATCATTGGAAACATGATGCGGATATTCCCCTTTGTACTTGCTCTTAAAATTGCCCTGAGCTGTGTTTTAAAAAGCTCGCTTCTGTTTAGGCAGATTCTTATAGCTCTAAACCCCATAAAAGGATTTTCTTCTTTTGGCAGCTGCAGATAATCTACCTCTTTATCACCGCCGATGTCCATTGTGCGAATAGTAAGTACCTTATCCTCCAGAGTTTGAGCCGCCAAATGATATATTTGATACTGCTCCTCTTCATCAGGAGGTGCTGTTCGGTTCATAAATAAAAATTCTGTGCGAAATAGTCCTACGCCAGCCATGCCCTGCTCTTTTACCTTTTTCAGCACCAAAGGTTCTACAATGTTTGCAACCACAACCATTTTCTTTCCGTCTGCAGTATCCGCAGGCATGTGGCAATAGTCCTTTAAACGCTGCTTCTCTTCGAAATATGCAGCTGCCTGCTGCTGCTGACTACTGTAATCTTCTAATTCATAAAAAACTTTTCCGCTTTCGCTGTCTAAAAAAATGACTTTATCATAAGGCAGCTTCATGGCATCTGCACATCCCACCAGTGTGGGGATATCTAAACTAGAAGCCAGAATAGAGACATGAGAAGTGCGGGTCCCGTTTTGAATGATAATTCCACAAATATTTTTTAAATTGGCACTCATAAGCATTGACGGTAGAAGTTCCTCGGCTACAACAATGACGGGCTCATTAAGATGGCTTAGGTCTGGAAAAGATGCGCCTGTAAGCAAACATGCAACACGATGGCTGGCATCGTGCATATCTTCTGCCCTTGCCGATAAATACTCATCTTCCAGTTCTCGCAGCAAGTTTTCCTGTGTTCTTGCCGCTCGCAGTACAGATGCCTCTGCAGAATATCCCTGAGATATGTAAAGGTCAATTTCTTCTAAAAAGCAGGTTTCCTCCAGCATTGTTTGCTGAACTTCAACCAACTCAGCCTCCTGCGTAGAGAGCGACTGCGCCACTTGCTCAAGCTGTCTTACTATTTCTGCAATGGCTTGCCTTACTTCTTTTTTTGTTGTGCTCACATCACAGCTGCATTTCTTTTCCAAATCAAAATGAGGAATAGGATTTAAAAGGTGTGTTTTGCAAAGCACCTTACCCGGGCAAACCGGAATTCCCGAAGTAATCATATCTAGCCCTCCAATGCGTCGATGAGTTTGGCTACGTTTTTTGCCGCCTCACTCTCATCTTCTCCCTCGGCGCATATTGTTATTGTCTCACCCTTTTTAATACAGCATTGCAAAAGCTTAAAAATACTTTTTGCATCGCATGAACGCTCGCCCGATTGTAAAATGATATTGCTTTGATAGGTCTTACACAAATTAACCAGTTTGACCGCAGGACGAGCATGCAAACCTGTCTCATTTTTTACTATTGCATCAATCTTTACCAATGTGTTCTCCTCATTCCTTTGATAATAAAGTTAGTAAATAAGTGTTTTGATAAAATGTGTTTTTTCAGACTGTTTATCTGCTCACCTAGTATATTGCAATTTTCATGCCAATACACATGGCTTTATTACACACTTCTTTTTTAAACAATCAATACAGTTTTGAACTAAGTGTTTTGATGGGCATAAAATTTTTAATATTTTTTGGTTAATATGCCATATCAGTCTCTTGACGTTTTAGTTCCTCTACCATTTAAATAGTTTATATTTTCACAGAGTTATTGACATATGCCAATAACTTGCTATACTAAATAATAGATGGCATATGCCAATTATCGTTTATGCTTACTCTTGTAATGAGTTTTATTTTTCAATTGCGATAATTTTTACTGTAAAACAACATCGGTTTTACATCAAAGTTTAAACAATAATAAAGGGAGGATCATTCTTATGAGAATTGCGGTAGCTTATGAGGACGGACATGTTTTTCAGCATTTTGGCCACACCCAACGCTTTAAAGTCTACGAAGTTGAGAATGGAGAGATTGGTGTTACAGCTGTTGTAAACACCAATGGAAGTGGTCACGGGGCATTGGCTGATATTTTAAAGAAAATTGAAGTAAGTACTTTAATTTGCGGGGGCATTGGTGCTGGAGCCAGGAGAGCGCTGGACGAAGCCAACATAACACTTTTTGGCGGCGTTACAGGTAATTGCGATGATGCAGTTAAGGCTTTTCTTGCAGGAAATTTGAGCTATGACCCCGAAATACGGTGTGAACATCATGGAAAAAGTCATGATGCCGCCTGTGGAGAGTATGGGTGTGGTGAAAACCATTAGTCCGGCGTCTGCATAGCATAAAAGTCCCAGGCAGCAATTATCTGCTGCCTGGGACTTTTATTTGCTATAATATGAATGCACACAGCACAAGAATGTAGTGCATATAATGCTAGTAGCACAGCGTTAAGATTACATACCCAAGGAAAGGGGTGATCTTAATGTGTTGTAACAGATGCAATTGCTGCAGATGTCGGAACTGCTGCAGACGCTGCAGATGCTGCTGCTTTAGATAAATGAATCAAGGCCGTCATTTTCTAATGACGGCCTTATTGTTATGGTGCCGCAGGCTTATTTAAAGTCCAGCCTTGGTCACCATGATAGATCATTTGATGCGTCATACCGCCGTCAATACAGATGTTTTCACCGGTGATAAAGCCTGCCTTGTCTGAGCAAAGAAACAGTACCATATTGGCAATATCCAAGGGATTGCCCACTCTGCCTGCAGGATGCTGGGCAGCATCAGAGCCAAAATACTCGGTACCAGCGGTGTCTATCCACCCCGGCGAAATAGAATTTACCCGTACACGGCCTGCAAGGCTTGCTGCCAACCCATGGGTCAGTGCAGCAATGCCCCCTTTGGCAGCTGTATAACTCTCTGTTTGAGGCTGACTCATACGGTCTCGGCTGGAAGAAATGTTTACAACTGCTGCTCCCGCCGAAAAATACGGCAAAAACAACTTTGTGAGAAAAAACGGCGCTGTCACACCAATACACAAGGCCTTGTTTAATTCTGTAAAGCTACAGTTCTCAATCCCTTTCATGGGTGGCGGCGCATTATTGATAAGATAATCTACTTGAACATAGCTTTTAACTATTTTTTGCACAAATTGATGTAAGACATCCTCATCTCCAATATCGCCTACAAAATAGGGGTTGTCCTGTGTATCAATCACACAAACCTTTGCTCCCTTTTTGGCAAACTCCTCACAAATACATTTTCCAATGCCACCTGCACCGCCTGTTACAACTGCTACTTTATCTGCAAAGTTCATGGCAAACTCTCCTTTCAAGGCGTATTGCTGCTATTTGGCCACTGATTATTCCTGTAAAACAAGTGCCTATGATGTTATGCTTTTTATCTGTATGCATCTGCTGGGTATTAATTTCAGCCGTTTTTTTGATGCAAAAATATACTTAACACGGCTTCATCTTATATGTTTTTTGAATCAGTCCCCACAACACCCGCAAAATCCTTACAGCTGATACAAGGCTTTCTTACGTTTATTATATCATGCAGAACAGTATGATGGCACCGTACAGTATTCCATTTGAACAAGGCACACTGATAAAAAAGTGACCCTGACCATAGGTCAAAGCCACTCTCTTATTTTAATATTACTATCTATGGTCTATCATATCCACTAGTTATGGAACGACCGATAAAGCGCACGAGATATGGCAGTACCCATGATGCCGCAGAGGATAGCCTCCAACAACCCCTGAATGCCTACAAAGGCTATTGCAAAGGGCACAATTGCCAGGTCACCGCGCATATTAAGAATAAATTCACTGTTACCAAATAATAAAAACAGCATCCCTATAAATAAAACTGTATTGAACAGTGCTCCCGCAAGACTGGCGAACCCAAAAGAAAACAACTTGCTTTTTGTCTTGTCAGCTGGGTACAATGCTTTAAAAATGACTCCGCAAAGCCATCCCATTAAAATTCTGGTAGGTACACACACCAAAAAAGTTGCCAAAGGGTCAATCTGCATAAGCACAACGCCAAAGGCACTTTTACCAAAGCATTGCCAAAAGCTAGTTAAGCCAAATACACCGCCAAGCAATGCCCCTGCAGAGGGTCCGATGATAATTGCACCAATAATGACCGGAAGCTGCATAATGGTAAATTCCAGCCCCGGGGTTTTAATATACCCCAAATTAGTAAATTCCAAAAGAAGCAAAATAGCGGATAACAGGGCTAAACGAACCAGGGTCTTTACGCTGTTAGAAGAACGGGTTTGAATTGACATAAGCTTTACACTCCTTGCTGCCGCTCACAATGGATGCGGCGCAGATTATTATCAAAGCTTTCAGTATCTAGTCACCAAACATTACTTTCCTATTTGTTTTACCTCACTGTTTTGTGATGGCATACAATTAGAAAGTGCTAAACTGTAAAGGCAGCTTTGTGCTGAAAGCCAATGACCCCAAACGGGTATTCACCAGTTACCGCCCTGTTTATAGGCGATTGCGTCGGTAGATAGCCATTAAGCCATCCAGCAGCAAACCTTCATCAATTATGATGTCTTTTGTTGTACAATGGGGAACAATGGCGTTCACCAGTCCCCCACATGCCACAACCGTTTTTACTTCTCCCATCACTTCATGGTAACGGGTGAGCATTCCATCAAGCATACTTGCAGCTCCAAGAATTGTGCCTGACAGCATACAGTCTATTGTATTTGTACCAATTGTTTTTATATGGGTAGAAATACCAATATGGGGCAGTTGAGCCGCAGATGTAGACAGAGCATTGAGGCTTACCATAATACCCGGTGCAATAGAGCAGCCCATAAAAGATTTGGTATGATCAACCGCAATAATTTTGGTTGCGGTACCCAAGTCCATAATAATGGCCGGCAGCTTATATTTTTCAATGGCGCCTACAGATGTACAAACCAAATCAGCGCCTACCTCATTGGGGTTGTTTGTCCGGATATTAAGCCCTGTTTTTATTCCCGGACCAATGACCAACGGATCACAGCCGCAGATAATTTTTGCTGCACCGGCCATTGTTATGGTCAATGCAGGAACCACAGAAGAAATGGCCGCATCTGTAATCTGATCTCTGGATACGTTTTTAAGGCTTAATAGCTCTTTGATTAAGGCGGCGTACTCATGCTCTGTTTTTAGGGGGTCCGTTTTTGCCCGGGAATAAAAAAGCAGCTTCAGGTTGTCGTATACTCCAAATACAATATTGGTGTTGCCGATATCAATGGCAAGTATCAAAACATTCACCTCGGTTATGTCGTGCAGAATAAAGCATTTTTTTAATAACGCTTTGTTTTGCTGTAAAAACAATAAATATAGTAAATATTGCAGGTTTATCATATCGTGTAAGCAGACCATGTGTCAATATTTTGATGCTGATTTTACAAAAAAAACATTGCATCATTAGTCAAAAATACAGTAAAACGCAAAAAGCACAAGCATTATTCAACTTTTTGATTTGTTTATTAGGTTAAAAATCAAAAGTGTTTTACGGCTAAAAATTCTGCTGAAGCACCTCATTTTTTAAATAGAAAGGGTACCGCACAGGTTGTCTTGAAACAACCCTTTACCGGTACCCTTTCTTCTGCCAAACTATGCAAATGTGTCTATCAAGGTCTTTTTTGGTTTTGTAGCATCGTCAAGCAGTTATAACTTTATAAATCAACTCAAACATTCCAAATGGTGTCCAGCAAAGTGCCGTTGCGGTAAAGAACATGTGCCACCGCTTGGTCACCCCGTGTAATAGTAGCCGGTTTTCCACAAGTGGACAATGCTTCCTGATAAAGCTCCTCCATATTTTTTACCGGCAGCTGTGCATCACGCAGCCGCTGTGCCAACTCCTTTTGTCTGGGGTTTACTGCAATACCTTTTTGTGTCACAAATACATCTATGGTTTGACCCGGGGTAGAGGTGCAAAGTACCTTTTCCACCACAATAGGCAGTCGGGCGCGGCTTAAAGGCGCAACCACAATGGCAAGTTTAGCTCCTGCCGCAACATCGCTGTGCCCACCGGAGCCGCCCATAATGCGGCCGTTGGAGTCAGTATGAACGTTGACATTGAAATTTAAATCTATCTCTGTCGCACCAAGAATTGCGGCGTCCAGGTTATCCACCAGACAGCTTTTGGCAAAGGGGCTTGCATAATGCTCTGCCGAAACTTCCCTGTGCGACGGATTGTTACGAAGCGATTCTACAGCACGCAAATCAAAGCACTGAACATCCATGATTTTTTCAAAACAGCCGGTTTCCAGCATGTCTACCAAAAAACCGGTGGTTCCACCCATGGCAAAGCTGCCCTTTACCTTTTTTTCCAGCATTACCTGCTGCAGGTCCCGTGCAACTGCCAGGGAAATTCCTCCCGCGCCTGTTTGAAAGGAAAAGCCATCCTCAAGCAGCCCAGAATGTGCAATGACCTGTGTGGCATACTGGGCAATCCGCAGGCCTACAGGGTCACGGGTAATGCGTGTGGTGCCGGACACGATTCCTGCCGCATTGCCAATGGCATCTACCTCTACAACATAATCTATCAGTGTTTCCGGAATGGAGTAACGTACCAGGGGATATTCCACCAGGTTATCGGTAATCACAATCACCTTTTTGGCGCACTGCGCGTCTGCAAAGGCGTATCCCAAAGACCCGCACGCAGAAGGGCCCAGAACGCCGGTACAGTTGCCCTGCACATCGCTTGCAGGTGCTGCAATAAAGGCTACATCAATGGGGGATTGTCCCCTGAGGATATCTCCCGGCCTGCCGCCATGGGTGCGAAAAACAACAGGCTTTTTCATAACTCCTTGGGAAATAAAACGGCCTACCGCCGCCCCCATATAGTCTGTTTCCAAACCGGTAACAACACCCTTTTGGATATGTTCTACCAACGGAGCATGAACATCAAAAACTGAACTGGCGTTGATGGTGAGATCATGAAACCCCATGTCTGCCAGTGTTTTCATCACAAGGTTAATAACATAGTCACCATTGCGCAGGTGATGATGAAAGGAAATGGTCATTCCGTCTTTGAGCCCTGACAACTTTACGGCTTCATGCAAAGTTTTTACCAACTTATTCATTTAACTCACCCACCCCCATCATCTTTGCTGCCTCCAGTACCTGCTGTGCCCTCTTAACTATGGGTGCATCTATCATTTTTCCGCCCAAAGCAACGGCACCCTTGCCCTGCTGCTTTGCCAGGTCAATTGCTTCAAAAACACGTTTTGCATATTGAATTTCCTGCATTGTGGGGCTGAAAATTTTATTAACACAGTCTACATGTCTGGGTGAAATAACGGCTTTTCCATCAAAACCCATTGCCTTGGCCCGCAATGCGTCTACCTTAAGTCCCTCCATGTCATCTATACTGGTAAAGGGTGTGTCGTAAACCTCCAAACCGGCTGCCCGGGCAGCACACACAATGCGCGCTCGTGCATATGCTATTTCTTCCCCTTCGCCGGTGCGGCGGCAATGCAGGTCTGCGGTTAAATCTTCGGCTCCCAAAAATAATGCCACCACACGCTTATCCGCTGTTGCTATTTCAAAGGCATTTTCAATTCCCAAGGCAGTTTCCAGCAGGGGCATCAGCTTGGTGCTGCCAACTGGCAAACCATTTTTTTCTTCCTCATGGGCAATAGCTTCAGAAATGGTTTGAATATAAGTTTTATCACTTACCTTCGTCGGCATTAAAAGGGGCTGTGCAAGTGCAACCATTTCACCAATGTCCTCTAACCAAAAAGGGGTATCCAGCGAGTTGATTCGGACAATAACCTGGCAACTTTGAAAAGGCAGACTTTTTAGTATATTGCGCACCAAAATACGGGCAGAATCCTTTTCGGCAGGCGAAACAGCGTCTTCCAGATCAAATATAACGCAATCTGCACCTAAAATATCGCCATTTTGCAGCATGTTAGGGTTGTTGCCCGGTAAAAACAGCATTGTTCTTCTCACTGCTCTGTCCCCCTTTCTGCCCTTTTCAAAGCTGTTTCCAGCCTTGCTTTTACGGTACAATCCAAAGCACCACGGTCCTGCGCTATAATACAAACATCTTTTACATCAAATTCCTGCAGGGTATCCTCAATAGCTTGTAGAAGAGCATTGCCATATTGTGCCATAACAATAGAATCCAGCTGGAGTTCTAACCCATTAGAACCGGGGAACACCTGTATGAAAATATCGCTGGATTCCAGTGTTCCCGCAAAGGCCTTGTCTTTGATTTTCATAGTAACTGCCCCATTTCTTGGTTGATAAAGCATGCTGGTATTCACCGGCTGAATTACCGGCTTTTTGCAGCTGCTAATTTAAGGTGATAAATCACTCTTTTAAACTTCCAGCCAGAATATAAGGACCTGTCTTGTCTGTAAAGACTCTTTTTTACTAATGTGCTATTATGCGGGCTTCTTTCGTTCTTCTTTTATTGTTTGCTTTTGTCTGTAATTGTATCAAATATCCAATTTTTACTATTTTATATGCGTATCATACAATTTAAAACTATGTATGTCAATATATTTGTATAATTAAATAATAAATTCAATAAATTTACTATTTTCATAATTTGACAATATTTTCAATAGAATGGTATACTAATAAAAAACAACAAAACAGGTGTGCGTTATGAATCAAATAAATTTACAGCTGGCACGTGATAGAGTAGCATCAGAGCTTCGAAAAGCAATACTGTACGGCAGCTTTTTGCCAAATCAGGAGCTTGCACAGGATAAAATAGCAGAGGAACTGGGTGTGTCACGTATGCCCGTACGGGAAGCATTGCAAATGCTGGCTGTTGAAGGCCTGGTTACCATACGGCCAAATAAATGTGCTATTGTCAATAACATTACCAATGATTTTATTCAAGACCATTTTGAAATTCGCAGCCTACTAGAAGAAACCGCGGTTGTAAAGGCCTGTAAAGATGCGCATTCCGATTATACAAAGCTGTGGGAATACTATCATAGTGCCCAAGTAGCCATAAATTTAGAGGATTATTACACGTTTAACCAGTTTAACCGACTATTTCATGAGGAAATTTGGCGGATGAGCGGCAATGTAAAGCTGGAGCAGATGCTGTCTCAGCTTTGGAACAGCCTTTTTGTTGACAGCCGTGCAAAAGAATTTGCCAGTATCTCCAATGAGGAGCATGGTGAACTTGCAGAGTGCATAGCCAACCATGAGCCCGAACGTGCAAGGGCTATTATGAAGACACATGTGCAGCGCAGCATGCAGCGCATCTTGGAAAATAAAAATAGCATGCGGTAAAATTTTTAATGTAATGTAGGTTTTTATCTAAAAGCAGCCATGGGGCAGATACTTAAGTATCTGCCCCATGGCTGCTTTTGCATGTTTTTACCGGTTTTGTCAGTACCGGCACAATTCTGCGCCTAGCATGCGGCACAACATGGTTAATTCCTTTGCCATATCTCCATATACCACAACAAAGTGAGGCTCCCAGCCGTCGCACACACTTTTGCTTATCAGTTCTTTTGCCGGTGTGTTGGTGCGCACCACTATAGAGGTACCGGTAAACTGCTTGGGTTTATCCAGCGCTTCACCCTGCACTACAAAAAACCGAAAACCTCCGTCAGGCTTTCTGCCGATTCTAAAAACCGTAACTGCTTTGGATGGAGCACATCCAAAATCCATAACAGGCCCGATTTTACGGTTGGGGTGTACCCCCACCAATGCTCCCGTTGTCCCCTGGGCCAGGGAGGGTGCCGCTGCACCGCAATGCCAGTAGGTAACGGTGCTTTCTGCTTCGTCCAAAGAAACAGGGTCACCAAAAAAGGTTGGTTTGCCTGTCAGCTGCATTCCTATGTACATAGAAAGTGCACCGTAAATATCTGCTTCACAGGCTGCCGCCACATGGCTGTCATTGAGCATGGAGAGCACGGTACAAACCGGGGTGCCAAAGGCGGTAAAAAAGTCGGGCCAGCAGCGGGATGCAACTGCACCTATTTTATTATCCTGAATATAGTCAAAATATGCCTTGCACAGGCGGGCATGGTCTACCTGGTTCTGGGCAGGAATAGAGTTTAAGCCCTTGGTACATGTGGCAGTTTGTGCAAGATAAGGCTCACATTCCTCAGGACTGTATCCCTTTGCCTTGTCTATCAGCTCCCGGGCTTCTATGGCTTCCAAACGAACACCAAAGTTGCTAAGCAGCTCTGTATCCAACGCCCTGCCAAAACCAAAGCCCTGGGGCGTATGGCCAATTGCCGCCATTTTTAAATGCGCCATGTCATACTGCACCTTTGCTGCAGCAATAAAGGCAGAAAGATTCTCTTTTACCTCGTTTTCTTCCGGGCTGCCAAACAAATACTCAAAATTCTTTATTCCAAAGCCATGCATCGCATTGGCTGCAGAATATGCCCCCGTTAAAGAATTGAGCCGCAAACGGCCGCCGTCAATGACGGGTTCCCGCAGCGTCCAAAGCATCAGCGGACACCGGAACCGATGCAATATCTCACTGGCATAGGCTGCATTGGCAAAGGTAATGTTTTGCAAAATAATGGCAGTAGGCTGAATATCGTTTAAATACTCCTGCAGGTCACCCATAGATAGAAGCATTTTATCGGGCACCGTAACCTGAGGCATTATGTCTTTTAACACTTGTATGGAAAGTTTAAATTGCTGCTCTGCACTTTCCAAATGAAAGGTAGGTACCCCAATAGGGACATAAGCTACCGTAAAGCTACTCATGTTTCCGCTCCATTCTGCCGCCCTTGCTGTAAAAGGACTTAATTACCAGGACAGGGCTGCACTTAATGTTGATATTATTGACATCATCTGTGGTTACAAGTAATTCATCCAGCATAGGGTATCTGTTGTCAAAATTAATTTCTTCTTTTAGGCGGTTGTAAAAATAAGTATTATGAAAAATACTGCCGTGTAATACAAGCTTTTGAACATCCAGCACACCAAGGTGTCCACGCAGCACCCTTCCAAAATGATAAATACCGGTATCTACAATGTTTTTTACCTGCATATCACCCTGTGCAATTGCTTCCGTTATGTGCTCAAAGGTAATGTTGACAGCTTTGCCGCCTGTAAGAGCATAGAGTGCGGGGGTAGTTTGATCCCCATAAATTTCGGTAACATTGGCAATGAGTGCACGGCAAGATGCAAAGGACTCTAGGCAGCCTCTGCCTCCGCATTTACATACTTTCCCATTTTTATCAATGGTAATATGACCCATCTCTGCCGAATGACTTCGAAAACCGGCATATATTTTATTATCAATAATAATTGCCGAGCCTATGCCGGTATCATTTTTTACCAGCAGCATGCTTTCAATTACTTCATCATGGTCAAAAATATAAGTTTCAGCTTGGGCACGAACATTTTGCCGCATAATGACCTCATAGCCTGGCAGAGCAGCCTGTACCATATTTCGTACAGGAACATCTAAATCCGGCCATGCGCCATGAGAATTTTCGCAAATGCCCATAGGTTCGTTGATAATACCGCGCACCGATACACCAATACCAATGCAGGTTTTACCCTGCTGCTCACGCTGGGTGATCGCTTTTTTAACAAAGCTGCAAGCCTTGTTGATAATGTATTCAGCACCGCTTTCATAATCAAACAAAAAGGTTTCGTTGCTTAGCAAATTCCCTTTGATATCGGTTGCGGAAATAATAGCGTTTTCAATTCCAAATGATACACCAATGGCAAAAAGATGGGCTCCGCCTATGTCTACCATAATCTCTTTTCTTCCGGCGCTTTTATTGTTGTCTAAAACACGCACTTCACGAATGAGTCCGTCTTCTATCAGTTCTGCAACAATCATGGTAATGGCAGCGGGAGTAAGACTGAGCTTGGTGGCCAGCTGCTTCCGGGACATACCTCCCTGTTCGTGCAGCAGCATTAAAATAGCAGCACGATTGCTTTGTTTTAAATCCACCATGTTTTTGCCTTTAATTGCCATTGTCTCACCTCATTGAAAAAATACTATTATCTGCCAACAAATTCTGTATACATCCTTCGCAGCATTTCATCTGTTATGGTTACCGGACTGTTGTTCATATTAGGATGATGGCTGCCCTGCACCAGATTTTCTATATCTTCAGGGGTCAAGGCTAAATCCTTTAAGTCTACCCTTGCGCCAATGCGTTTTTTAAGGTCTGCAATGGCATCACACATTTTGTAGCAGTCGTCAAATCCTACCAAACGGGCAAACCGGTGCATGCGCCCGTCTTCCGCCTCGGCATTGATGCGAACAAAATAGTCCAACGTCAGCCCACAGGCCTCACCGTGGGGAATGCCATATTGATTGGTGAGAATAAAGGAGCACGCATGGGAAGCACCTGTCTTGGGGATTGAAAATGCCATTCCCGCCATGACCGAGGCTTCTGCCATTTTTTCCTTAGCCACCTTATCAATTTCTTCTGCACAGGCAGCCTCTAAATACTCAAACACCAGCCGGGTCGCATGTACTGCAACAGCATCGCACACTGGCTGATGGTTGATACTCAAATAGCCCTCTATGGCATGGGCCAACACATCCAAGCCGGTACCTACGGTCACTTTTCGTGGTACCGTGTAGGTGAGCTCAGGGTCAACAATAGCCACACAAGGATAAAAATTATCGCTTATAACGGGAGCCTTAAACCCCTTTTCCTCATTGGTGAGCACTGCCGAGCAGGTAACCTCTGCACCTGTACCCGCCGTAGTGGGAATGGCTACCAAAGGGAGGTGTTCTTCCGGCAGAGGTACTCCTGTAGCGTGGTAACAGACAATGGATTTATCGCCCACTGCCACGGAAGCTGCTGCTTTGGCACAGTCCATGGAGGAGCCTCCGCCAAGCGCTACCACAAAATCAGCACTTCTGCTGCGAATAAGGTCAGCACAATCATCTACATTTTTAACGGTGGGATTTGGCCGAACATCATCAAAAATGTCCACCAGCATACCACGGCTGCTTTCCATCAGTTTTTTTGCAAAGCCGTTTTTAGATAAAAACGGGTCACATACCAAAATGCCCCGTGTTACCCCTTGTTTGGCAATGATATCGGCAAATTTTGCAATCTCACCGTTGCCAAAATATATTATAACGGGTTGTTTATAACACCACATGACTGTTCCTCCGGGCCGTAAAGCCCACACTTAAGATTATAACGTGAAATGAACCTGATGCAACGTTAAATCAATAATAAATCTGAAAATTATCACCCTTTATGCCTACAAACGCACCCTTTTGAGCCTGTATGGTGTCAGGCAGGGTAATCAACCATTTATTTGTCATCCACAACAGCTTATCTTCTGCGTTTTTCTGTGGTAAATCAAAGGTTAAGGGCGTGTTGGTATTGACAGGCAGCACCACCACGTTCTGAAAACCGTTGTCCGATACCTTGCAGGGGGCAAAATGCAGCGTGGTTGCAAATATTTCAATGGCCAGCCCCTGGGGTAGATAAAAAGCCTTTGCACATGACGCATCCACCGAATTATCTGTAAGGTCGTTTATGTGTGCCATGAGCAGCACCTGAGGGGTTACTGCTACATTGACTTCGCTGGATTTATGATATTCAAAGCAGTTAAGCCATGAATTTTTTCCGTTGCAATAGCCCATCTGGATGGGCATTCCGCCAAAGACACCATCCCTAAGCTGACCATGTATGGTCAGCTGTTCCAACTCCCCAGAGGAGGCAACATAAAGGTTGCCTTCCTCCGGAATTGGTGTATTTTGCTGTGCATAGCAAACAAGCTCATCAAAGTCATACCCCTGCAGTATCCGCCCATAAGCAGCAAAGGCAGCGTCTGTAACCGGGTAAATAGGTAGGTTGTTTATGCGGTTAAGCTGCTCTAATATTTTCATTGCTGTTTCCTGCCTTTATGTATGCTGTGCTGCATCAATTTCCTTTACCTGTACAAGAGCCTTTTTTAAGAACTCCTGCCTCCATTCTTCCAGACCTTGTGTATGGTCGGTGGTTAAAAATGTTTTTGCCATTTCTAAACCCATTTCATTGGCAATCACCCAGCCGCCCATGCACAAAATGTTGGAATCATTAATGGCACGGCTCATGCGGGCAGCATAGGTAGACTCGCAGCAGGCTGCTAAAATTCCCTCATACTTATTTGCAACCTGGCTCATACCCATGCCGGTACCACAGATTAAAATAGCCTTTTTAGCTCTGCCCTGCTGTACAGCCTCTGCCACCAGGGGAGCCACCACAAAAAACGGCTTGGGTTCCTCAATATTGGTGGTACCCAAATCTTCCACCTCGTAGCCCAGTTCTTCCAGAGCAGGCTTTAAAAATTCCTTTAGAGTAAAACCAGATTTATCCGAACCGATGATTACTTTCATATTTGATCAACCTTTCTTGCTTTTTATGGCTGCTTTGGCCGCTTCTGCAATATCCTGGGCGGTCATTTTGTATTTCTTCATCAAGTAATCCATTTTGGCAACCTCACCAAAATGGTCCTGCACACCGATAGCTTTAATGGGGACAGGGTATTCCTCACTGAGCAGCTCAGCAACGGCAGATTTTAAGCCGCCTACAACATTGTGGTTTTCAGCAGTAACGGCACAGCCTGTTTTACGCACCGAGGTCAGTACAGTTTTCTTATCCAAGGGCTTAATGGTATGAACATTAACAAGCTCTGCGGAAATTCCCTCTGCCGCCAGCAGCTCCACCGCTTTTACCGCTTCCTGCACCATTAAACCGGTAGCAAATATGGAAACATCTGTGCCTTCTCTTAGCACATCTGCTTGAAATAAATCAAAGGTGTAACCC
>JAEYXR010000077.1 GCA_023431215.1 Bacillota bacterium | reverse complement strand
ACCCACCGCATCCGCTGGGACAGAAAGGCGAAAGTGATACCATCGTTCCAGCAAAATACTCCGGGCACCTATCAGCCCCTGCCGTACCGCCCGATAGGTTGCCTGACGGAAGTCACCGCCCTCGGTGTGCTTTTGGTGGGCACGTCCGGCCACCAAGGTGATTTTCATATCGGTAATGGGGGAGCCTGTCAGCACGCCCAGATGCGTTTTTTCCTCCAAATGGGTTAAAACAAGGCGCTGCCAGTTTTTATCCAGATCATCCTCCCGGCAGGCAAGGTCAAAGTGCAGGCCGCTTCCCCGTTTTCCCGGTTCAAGCAGCAAATGCACCTCGGCATAATGGCGCAGTGGCTCAAAGTGCCCCACACCCTCCACCGGAGCGGCTATGGTCTCTTTATACACAATATTGCCCTGTCCAAAGGTGACCTCCATGCCAAAACGGGACAGCAGAAGACTTTGCAACACCTCCAGCTGAATTTCACCCATAAGCTGTACATGAATTTCCTGTAGCTGCTCGTTCCAGACAATGTGCAGCTGAGGGTCCTCCTCCTCCAATAGGCGAAGGCGCATAAGAGCGGTGTGTGCATCCACCCCGGAAGGTAGATTGAGCCGATAGGTAAGCACCGGCTGTAAAACAGGAAGGTCCGAGTCTGCCTCGGCACCCAGTCCCTGCCCGGGCCGGGTGTGGCTTAACCCTGTAACAGCACACACCATGCCTGGCAGTGCCTGGTCTGCAGTGGTAAACTTGTTGCCGGAATAAATGCGGATTTGGTTGACCTTTTCTGACCATGGTTCCACTTCCTCATCTCCCCCGGACAAAACAGCCCTAACCTGCAGGCTGCCTCCGGTTATTTTAAGGTGAGTCAGGCGGTTGCCCTGTTCATCTTGGGTAATTTTAAACACCTTGGCGCCAAAAGACTGGTGAAGGGTGGGAATGCGGGTATAGCGCTCAAGGCCGCTTAAAAAGTCATCCACACCCTCAAGACGTAATGCGGAGCCAAAATAGCAGGGAAAGACCCTGCGTCTGGCAATGGCGGTGGCAATGTCGCTGTCTGCCAGCTGCCCATCCTCCAAAAAGCGGGTCATCAACCCCTCGTCACACAGTGCTAGGCTTTCATCAAAGCTGCTTTGGGCAAGGCTGCCGCCAAACATGGTGCAGCCGTCGCTTAGCTTGTGACGAAGCTCTTGCAGAATGCTTTCTGCATTGGCACCGTTTAAATCCATTTTATTAACAAACAAAAAAGTGGGTATATGGTAGCGGCAAAGAAGCTGCCACAAAGTTTCGGTATGGCTTTGTACGCCGTCTGTGCCGCTGATGACCAAAATGGCATAATCCAGCACCTGCAAAGTGCGCTCCATTTCGGTAGAAAAATCAACATGTCCGGGTGTATCCAGCAGAGTGAATTCTGCATGTTCAAGACGCAGTACTGCCTGTTTTGAAAAAATGGTAATACCACGGTTACGCTCCAGAGTATGCGTATCTAAAAAGGCGTCACCATGATCCACACGGCCCAGCTTGCGGATACCGCCGGAGCGATATAAAAGCCCCTCTGACAGGGTGGTTTTGCCTGAGTCTACATGTGCGAGAATCCCTATTGCAAGTCGCTTCATTCTATCGTTTCCTATCGTTGCTTTATCAGTTTGTGGGTTGCACTAAGCTTATTTTACACGATACTGCCCAAATCGGCAATGCAAAACAAAAGTAACTGCCTGTTTAAGGCAGTTACTTTTTAAAAAACAACAATTCTAAATTAAGCTGGTGGGGTAGGAGGCAATGGCGCCATAGCTTTGTACACTGACCCCGCAGAATCGGTTGCAAAAAGACAGATACTGTGTCAGCTGTTGTGATGACAGGCCGCTCAAAGCATCCGCTGTTATGTGGTCTTGGCAAAGCTGCCACAAAAAGGAGCCGATAAAACCGTCTCCGGCACCGGTGGTATCCATGGCAGATACCTGCTGGGACTGGCTAAAAGCCTGGCTGGTACGGGTAAAGGCGTAGGCCCCACTGCCGCCGCAGGTATATAAAATAAGCTGAACGTTACCAGCAAACAGCTGCGGCAGGGCGGATTCAATGTTGTTTTCTCCGGTGATAAACTCCAGCTCTTCGTCGGAAATTTTGACAATGTGAGCAAAAGGTAAAAAGTTGTGCACGGCACGGTGCAATGCCTGACGGTCTGGCCAAAGGGGAAAGCGCAAATTGGGGTCAAAGCTGATGAGTGCGCCTGCCCCCGATGCATATTGTATGGCAGCTTCATGGGCGGCGCGCATGGGGTAATCGCCTAAGGAGACGCTGCAAAAATGCAGGGCAAAGGCGTTGTCAAACCACTCTTTGTGTATCTGCCGGGGAGAATAAAGCATATCTGCCGCCGGGTTGCGATAAAAAGAGAAAGTGCGGTTGCCGTCCTTTGCCAGACTTACAAAAGCAAGGCTGGTGTTTGCCTTATCGGTAAAGCTGATACAGGAGGTGTCTATGCCAAACGCAGATAACTCAGATTCAATTTTATGACCAAAGGGGTCATCCCCCAATTGGGTCAGCAGGCGGGCATTGCCACCCAGACGGGCAAAGGCACCACAGACATTGGCAGGGGCACCTCCAACAGCGGGACGAAAGGAGGTGACTTCCCCAAAGTCACAGCCAACCTGCTCGGGAATAAAATCAATGAGTGCTTCTCCAATTGCCAGCAGTGTTTTTTGTGTCAATAACTTCTACCTCCAAATGTTTCATTTGCCACAGAACAGCGTCAAAGCCCTGCAGGGTTAATAATACCATACTGCCGCGTGGATAAAACCGTGTGGTAAACACACAGCTTCCTCCGTCCAGATATATTTCAAGACTGGACATATCCGCCAGTATACGAAGATTACTGCAATGCTGCAGCTTTGCCAAACGCTTGGTTCTTCCGCAGCCAAGCGTGGTATCTGTAAATTCCAGTGAGGCTTCCTGCTTATTTTCATCATAACATAGACGCAGGCCGGATGCCAGTTCCAGGCAAAAGCTTTGGTGGGTTTGTCCGCAAAGTTCAAAAGGTAGCTGTACCTGTAAGATGTCGCCACTGTGCAAAGCTGTGGGGTGAACCCGCAGTTTTTCCAGCTCACCAATGGGCTGCTGGCAGAGCCGGTTGCAGGAATCCCAGAAAATTTCCCGGGGAAGGGTGAGACAATGCTGCCATCCAAACACCACGGTGGGATTACCGTACTCAATATCCGGCAGACCCATCCAACCAATCATAACCCTTCTGCCGTTAGGGGTTAAAAAGGATTGAGGGGCATAAAAATCAAAGCCCATATCCCACTCGGTAAAGTCTCCCAGTATGGCGTCTGTGACGCTGCCCTGTACTTCAAACCAGCCGGACTGATACACGTTTTGGTATCGGTGCGAACAATGCTCCAACCCCTGGGGAGATACACTCAAAATGCCTTTGCCGTCAAGGCAATAGTAATCGGGGCACTCCCACATATAGCCAAAGGGCTTTGGTGTGGTCAGCAGTGCAGTATATTGCCAGTGAACTAAGTCTTGAGAGGTATACACCAGCACGCCGCCTTTGCCTTCCAAGCTTCGTTCACCCAGCACCATATACCACCCACCATCCTGGTGCCAAACCTTTGGGTCACGCACATGGTTGGAGCAAAAGGCCGGATAGTCGCAGTTGCGCAGCAAAACCTGCTTTTGACTCATGGTGAATCCGTCCAAAGTAGTCACACCAATGACGTTTGCGCCACGTCCTGCAGTAATATAATCATAGTTTCCCGGTTCCTTTACATTTCCCGTGTAAAAAAGGCAGAGCACGTCCTGCATTGCCACTGCACAGCCGGAATAAACCCCGTCCCGGTCTTCGGGGATATCGGGGTGCAGTGCGGGGCTGCAAAGCTTCCAGTGTATAAAATCCGGGCTAGAAAAATGGCCCCAGCATTTAAGCCCCTTGCCCTGGGCAGAGGTGGGGCAATATTGAAAATAGACATGGTAGTTGCCCTGAAACCAGCAAAGCCCGTTGGGGTCGTTGAGCCAGCCCTTTTTAGGCTCCAGGTGAAGGTGCTGCCGCCAGTTGTTTGACATTTAGCTGTTCTCCTTACGCAAAGTAAGCAAGGTATCCATAATACGAACAGCATCCTGACCCTGAACCGATACACTGAGGAAGTTTTCAGGGTTAAGGACAATGACCGGAGTAATGACGGAATATCCCTTTTGCTTAATAAATGCCGTATCAAAGGTAATCAGCGGTTGTCCCGCTGTTACCATATCTCCCTTGGCAACCAGCGGGGTAAAGCCTTCACCATTCAGTTCAACAGTGTTGATACCAATATGAATCAACAGTTCTACGCCGTTATTCAGTGTCAGGCCAATGGCATGGTGGGTTTTCATTAAGCTGGTAACCTTTGCATCGGCAGGTGCCACAACTTTGCCGTCTATGGGCAGCACTGCCGCACCGGGGCCTAGTATACCCTGTGCAAAGGAGGGGTCGGGTACTTCGGACAGGGGCAACACCTTACCGGCAACAGGGGTTGCTACCACACAAACTTTGTTGACTGTAGCAACAGGTGTGGGTCTTAGGGTAGGCTTGAAAGACTGGGGAGAAGAAGAATTTTCCGCCATGGCTGGCTTTGCCTTTTGGGGCTTATCCTCTTTGTCCCGATACAGTACCAGGGTAAGCAAAAAAGCCACACCAAAAGAAACCGCCATAATGAGCAGGTAGGGAAGCAGATTGTGAGAAGTGATGAGAATGCCAAACAGGCCTGTAATGCCATAGGCGGTGGCGCTTACCTCAAGCCATCCTGCCACCAGTGCTCCTGCTGCACCACCGATGCAGCCAGCCATAAAAGGACGCAAAAAGCGCAGATTTACACCAAAAATGGCAGGCTCGGTAATGCCCAAAAAGGCAGACAGCGAAGAGGGCAGAGCAATGGCTTTTTGCTTGCGATTTTTGGTTTTTATTCCAAATGCAAGTGCAGCGGCACCTTGTGCAACGTTGGCTGCTGTGGCAATTGGCATCCAGATGTTGTATCCGGTGGCACTAAGCATGCCTGCCTCCAGTGCGTTATACATATGGTGTACACCGGCAACCACTGTAGGAGCATACAGGGCACCACAAAGAGCGGCACCAATGCCAAAGGGTAGGGTAACAAGCCATTGCACTGCACCCAAAATGCCATTTTCAAGCCAGCTGAAAACCGGCCCAAAAATGGTAAGAGTTAGATAACCCGTAACAAGTACGGTAACAAGGGGAGTGACAAACAGGTCCAGCATTTCCGGAACGCTCTTGTGCAGTTTTCGCTCCAGCAGTGACATAAACCAAACTGCAATAACAACCGGGATGACATGTCCTTGATATCCTACCAGATTGATGGAATACAGACCGAACCAAGCATTGGTAGTTGGAACAGAGGCAGCACCCGCAACACTCCAGGCGTTCATCAGGTCGGGATGTATCATAATCATACCAATAACCGCACCCAGGTAGATGTTTCCTCCAAAAACCTTGGCGGCACTGGTGGCAATGAGTATGGGCAAAAACACAAAGGCCGCATTGCTGAAAAGATGGATGATGGTATAAGTTCCGCTTTGTGTAATAGATGGATAGAGATTTGCAAAACCCTCCAGCAGGCCCATGAGTAACCCACTTGCCACAATAGCCGGGATGATGGGTACAAAAATATCGCCCAGTGTTTTGATTGCCTGCTGATACCAGGGTGCCTGAGCGGCGGCTGCTTGTTTTACCTCTTCTTTGGAAGCTGCCGTTACGCCTGCCGAGGCAGTAAATTCTTCAAAAACCTTGTTGACAGCACCTGTGCCAATAATAATTTGCAGTTGTCCGGATGCCTCAAAGACACCCTTTACACCTTCTGTATTTTCCAAAGCTTCTTTATCAACCTTTTGATTATCGGCAATTACCAAACGAAGTCTGGTTGCACAATGCGCTGCGCTTAATAAATTTTCTTTGCCGCCTACGGCGGCCAATATTTTGTCGCCTACAGCCTTATAATCCATATTCTTCTCCTTAGTTTACAGCCGTTTTTTCCCAAAGCACCAGTGTTGCTCATAGTTTTCCCCATATTTCCTCGGCAATTGCATCGTTGTATCAGTATTTTGATTTTGCAATTATTAATTTTGCAGATTTGCACATTTATTTAATATTCATGAGGTTTTTGCTGCTTCTAAAATAGCATTGCGGCAACAAACCGAGTAAGAAAACTGAATGCACAATTGCGTGCAAAATAGGCAGGAGGAAAGCTTTTAAGTACAAAGTGTGTTACAAGTGTTACAAAAAGTTCACAATCAAATATCTTGACATTCAAAGAATTACGGCTACAATATACTTAAATAATTTTAGTTAAATAATTTTAATTAAATTTATTTAACACAATTAAAGTGAGGTTACAGTTATGTTTGAAAAGGTAAAAGCTACAATCATCGATACACTCTCCTGCAATGCTGATGTTGTTACCATGGAGGCTAGTTTGAGCGAGGATCTGGGTGCAGACAGCCTGGATGCAGTAGAACTGAATATGGCATTGGAAGAGGAATTTGGCTTGACAATATCTGATGAAGAGCTGGCAAATTTTAAAACCGTGGGAGACATTGTGGCCTATGTACAGGCTAACTCCTAAGAGTTAAGAACCTTAAAAACTGGGGTTGGGCGTTAAAAGACGCTCCCTCCAGTTTTCTAAAAATCTATCGCTAAAAAATAAAGCGCCCTCGTTTGTTTGAACTCTGCAGGATGAGGGAGCGATGAACCAAAGCATGGTGCCGATGCAGAGCGGTGGAAGGAGTTAGACTATGACACAGGCCGAATTATTTGCGCTGTTAGAGCGCTTTGAAAAAAGCAATATTGCAGAGCTTAGCTATCGCAAGGCAGACGAGCGTATCACCCTGCGCAAACAGGGCGCTTTGCCACAGGCCTGCACCCCCATGGCACAGTCGGCATCCACTTTGCCCCACAATACCCCTTCTGCCGCGGTGCAGTCCAAGACTCAGGAACCCCAGGGCAAGCAGATATGCGCACCATTGGTGGGCACCTTCTATTCTTCTCCTGCACCGGGAGAGCCGCCTTTTGCCGTGGTAGGCAAAGAACTGAAAAAGGGCGACACTGTTTGTATCATTGAGGCCATGAAGATGATTAACGAAGTGCCCGCACCCTGTGACTGTGTTATCAAGGAAGTCCTTATAGGAAACGAAACCCTTGTTGGTTTTGGTCAGCCGCTTTTTATCATTGAGGAGAAGTAGTAGGCTATGTTTAAACGAATTTTAATTGCAGGCCGCAGTGAGATTGCGGTACGCATTATTCGAACCTGCCGTGAGCTTGGCATCGAAACCGTTGCCGTTTACTCCACCGCAGACGCCGATAGTCTTCATGTAAAACTTGCAACACAGTCGGTTTGCATCGGCCCTGCCAAGGCAGCCGACAGTTACCTCAATCAAAAGGCTATTTTAACGGCAGCCCAGCAAAGCGGCTGTGGTGCCATCCATCCGGGATACGGCTTTCTTTCTGAAAACGATGAGTTTGCCGACCTTTGCAACCAGAACGGCATCAAGTTTATCGGCCCAAAAGGTGAGGTCATTCGCAAAATGGGCAACAAGGCGGCTGCCAGAGCACTGATGCAAAGCTGCGGCGTACCGGTGGTGCCCGGCTCCAGCGGTGCTGTAGATGATGTCAGTCAGGCTGCAGCAGAGGCGGAAAAAATTGGATATCCGGTACTGATTAAGGCCAGCGCAGGCGGCGGAGGCAGGGGAATGCGCCGTGCCGACGACAAAAATGAGCTGCTTGCAGCATTTTCAGCAGCCAAAGCCGAGGCGACTGCATGCTTTGGCAACGGAGAAGTGTATATAGAGAAGCTGATACTAAATCCCCGTCACATCGAATTTCAAATACTGGCTGATGAGCACGGACACATCATCCACCTGGGTGAACGTGACTGCTCTATTCAGCGTAAAAACCAAAAGCTGATGGAGGAGGCTCCCAGCAAATGCCTGACCCCCGCCCTGAGAAAAAGCATGGGTGAGGATGCCGTAAAGGCGGCAAAAGCTGCAAACTATCAGGGCGCTGGCACCATAGAATTTGTGGTGGATAGCCAGGGCAACTACTATTTTATTGAGATGAATACCCGCATTCAGGTGGAGCATCCGGTTACCGAGATGATTACCGGTATGGACCTGATTGCGCAGCAAATCAGGATTGCGGCAGGGCTTGAGCTGACAGTGGCACAAGAGGATGTGGCACTAAGCGGTCATGCCATAGAATGCCGCATCAATGCCGAAAACCCGGCAGCCAATTTTATGCCCCAGCCCGGGCAGACCACATTTATGCATCTGCCCAGCGGCAACGGAGTGCGTGTTGACACAGCGCTCTATACCGGCTATGCCCTAAGCTCTTATTACGACTCTATGATTGCGAAAATTATTGTACACGCTCCTACCAGGCTTGCCGCTATAAGACGAATGCGCCGTGCCTTGGAGGAGCTTGTCATTGAAGGATATCCCACCAATGCGGAGTTGGCACATCTGATACTGCATCACCCTGACTATATTACCGGTAAGTACGATACCGGTTTTATTGCCAAAAATTTGGATGCTTTGCTGGCATGGGGTGCAGAGAATGGAACGGAGTAAACAATGAACGATTTTTTTAGCAGCAGACGCGAAAGATTGTTTCAACTAAAGGCCAAGAGGGAGCAGGCTCACAGGCCGGCAGCCCATCTGAAGCAGCCCTTTCAGAGTTGCCCGGGCTGTCAGGCACAGCTGCCGCGTACGGTACTGGCCCAAAACATGATGGTATGCCCCCACTGCGGACACCATTTTTCCATTGGCGCCCATCATCGTCTGAGCTTACTATTGGATAAAAACACATTTCGTGAGCTTGACAGGGATGTTACGGCGGGCGACCCACTGGAGTTTCCCGGTTATGTCACCAAGCTGGATGCCCAAAAAATCAGTACCGGCCTCAGTGAAGCAGTGGTAACCGCCCAGGGCAAAATAGGCGGATACCCCGTGGTGGTGGCGGTAATGGACAGCCGCTTTTTGATGGGCAGCATGGGGGTGGCACTGGGTGAAAAAATTACCCGTGCCGCCGAGCATGCCCAAAAATCAAAGCTACCGCTTATTATCTTTTGCGCCAGTGGCGGCGCCCGTATGCAGGAGGGAATTCTGTCATTGATGCAAATGGCAAAAACCAGTGGTGCCATTCAGCGGTTTTCCAATGGGGGAGGGTTATATATCTCCTGCCTCACCCACCCCACCACAGGCGGCGTCACTGCCAGCTTTGCATCACTGGGGGATGTTACACTGGCCGAACCGGGTGCGCTAATTGGGTTTGCTGGACCCCGGGTCATTGAACAAACCATTGGACAAAAACTACCGGAGGGCTTTCAGCGGGCAGAATTTTTGCAGCAGCACGGTTATGTGGACAAAATAGTTGCCCGTAACGAGATGAAAGCCGTGTTGACACAGCTGCTGGCGCTGCACACAAAAAGAAAAACAGTGTAATGCAACACCTCGCAACCCGGCACAGGTAATGATGTGCTTACAAATTCCCTGATTGCTTTGCATAAAAAATGCCGGAACATAAGTGGCAAAGCACCATGCAAAGGGGTGAAATGGAGGATTGGGATGAAAAAACAACCCGGTGCAAATGATCTTTTAACACCGTCCCAAAAGGTTGCCCTGGCACGGCACAGCAAGCGCCCGGGCACTCGCTTTTATATAGAAACGCTGTTCAGCAATTTTTTTGAACAGCAGGGCGACCGGCTCTGCCGGGAGGATGCCAGCATCTTTGGCGGAATTGCTCTCTTCCACGGTGTACCTGTCACAGTGCTGGGACACCGCAAAGGCAAAAATTTGGAAGAAAATTTGAAATGCAACTTTGGAATGCCCAGCCCCGAGGGATACCGTAAGGCGCTGCGTCTGATGCAGGCAGCAGACAAATTTGGCAGACCCATCATCACCTTTATTGATACCCCCGGCGCTTACCCGGGGCTGGAAGCGGAGGAAAACGGTCAGGGTGCGGCAATAGCTGCCTGCCTTGCCCAGATGAGCGTGTTGCGCGTGCCTGTTATTGCTGTGGTAACCGGCGAGGGTGGCAGCGGCGGCGCTTTGGCGCTGGGTGTTGCCAACAAAGTGCTGATGCTGGAAAATGCAGTGTATTCGGTGCTTTCGCCCGAGGGCTTTGCCACAATATTGTGGAAGGATTCTTCAAGGGCGGATGAGGCTTGTGAAGTAATGAAGCTAACGGCAAAAGATCTGGCTGGGCTGGAGGTGGTGGACCAAATAATCCGGGAGCCGGATGGCGGTGCCCACTGCGACCCGTCGGCTATGGCCGCCGAGCTGGATAAAATGCTGTATAAAACGCTTCGAAGCTTAAATAAAGTAAGTGACCCTGCGCAGCATCGCTACGAAAAATACCGGAGAATGGGTGCGGGATTTTTAAAATCCTCAAGAAAGGAACCTGTATGAGTGGACTTAAAATTCTAGGAACAGGACGGGGACTGCCTCAAAAGGCAGTTAGCAACGATGATCTCAGCCGTTTGGTGGACACCAATGACCAATGGATTTCTACCCGTACAGGGATACGCCAACGATATTTTTGCCAGGAGGAGAGCTGTACGGACTTAGCCGTATTAGCAGCTCAAAATGCCTTGCAAAAAGCAAATATTGACCCTGAAAAAATAGGAATTTGCCTGGTGGCAACCTTTTCGCCCCAATATACCACCCCCAGCACCGCCTGTCTGGTGCAGGCAGCGTTGGGACTATCTGAAGAAACCCTTTGCTTTGATATCAATGCAGCCTGCAGCGGGTTTATTTACGCCATGGAAACCGCAAGAGGACTGCTTCAAAATTGTGAAAAACCCTATGCCCTTATTATAGGGGCCGAAAAAGTAACACGGATCTTGGACTTTACCGACCGCAACACCTGTGTCCTGTTTGGCGACGGTGCGGGAGCCATGGTGGTACAGCTTTCCCATGAGCACAAATATAGTGCAATTTTTGGTGCGAGGGGCAGTGTAGAGCCCATCAGTGCGGGGGTATTGGGGGACATCGACCCTCTGCTGAAGATGGATGGCAAGGCAATCTTCCGTTTTGCAACAGAGATGATTCCTGCCAATGTACGCAGTGTTTTACAAAAAGCACAAATGCAGCCAGAAGAATTAAGCTGGATTGTGTGTCATCAGGCCAACAGCCGTATCATTGACTTTGCAGCCAAAAAGCTTGGGCTGCCGGAAGAAATGTTTTATAAAAACATGGAGCGCTACGGCAACACCTCTTCCGCCAGCATCCCCATTGCACTGGATGAAATGTGGGAGCAGGGGTTGCTTAAACCGGGAAGCACCATTGTATGCGTAGGCTTTGGCGCCGGGCTTACCTGGGGCGCCGTCCTACTTACTCTTTAACAATAGCGAGGAAAGAGCAACATGATAAAATTACAGGAACTTTTGGGTACCACATACCCCATCATTCAAGGGGGCATGGCCAATATTGCAACAGGAGAATTTGCTGCGGCGGTGTCTAATGCCGGAGCGCTGGGGCTCATTGGTGCTGGGGGAATGACAGCGGATACCCTTCGCGACGAAATTCACAAATGCCGCCAACTAACAGATAAGCCCTTTGGCGTCAACATAATGCTGATGAACCCACAGGCAGCACAGATGGCAAAAATTGTTGTGGAGGAGCAAGTGCCGGTGGTAACCACAGGTGCGGGCAATCCCGGTGTCTACATGGAACAGTGGAAGTCAGCCGGTAGTAAGGTGTTTCCTGTTGTGGCAGCACCCATACTGGCAAAGCGGCTGGAACAGGCCGGAGCAGACGCTATCATTGCCGAAGGCACCGAAAGCGGGGGGCATGTGGGTGAGATGACCACCATGACCCTGGTGCCCCAGGTGGTGGATACAGTCAAAATTCCTGTCATAGCTGCAGGTGGTATCGCCGACGGACGTCAGCTGGCGGCAGCCTTTGCGCTGGGTGCCTGCGGTGTTCAGCTGGGCACCTGTCTTTTGGTAAGCCAAGAATGTCCCATCCACCCCAATTATAAGCAGGCACTGCTGAAAGCCAGGGGAACAGATACCATTGTTACCGGCCGCATTGCAGGTGCCCCTGTACGAATTTTAAAAAACCGTATGGCAAAAGAATATGTCAGCCGAGAAAAAGCCGGTGCCGATAAGATGGAACTAGAGCATTATACACTGGGCAGCCTGCGCCGCGCCGTATTTGACGGTGACACCGATACAGGAAGCCTGATGGCAGGGCAGGTGGCAGGACAGCTTACCACCATCAAGCCTTTGGCGGAACTACTGGAAAACCTGTGGGACGAGTACCGCAGCTGCCTTGGTCAGCTGACAAAGGAGTAAATGATGTTTCAAATTGAACTGGCGGGACGAGCACTTACCACTCCAATTTTACAGGGGGGCATGGGAGTGGGCGTATCTATGGGGCAATTGGCAGGGCACGTGGCAGCCTGTGGCGGCATGGGCACCATCAGCACCGCCGGAGCCGGATACAACGAGCCGGATTTTACCAAAAACCCTCATGAAGCCAACCTTAGAGCGCTAAAAAAGCATGTGGAAAATGCCAAGGAGCTTGCAAGGGGAGCCGGCATGGTGGCAGTGAACGCCATGGTTGCCACCACCCAGTATGCCGAAAGTGTGCGCACTGCCATTCAGGCCGGAGCAGATGCCATTGTGTGCGGCGCGGGCCTTGCTCTAGATTTGCCGGCACTGGCAGAGTCGGCAGGAGAGAAGAGAGTGGCTTTGGCTCCTATTGTCTCCAGTGCCAAAGCAGCAAAGGTCATTTGCCGCAGCTGGCAAAACCGTTATCAAACCCTGCCCGACTTTATTGTGGTAGAGGGCAGCAAGGCGGGGGGGCATTTGGGTTTTTCTGCAGAACAGGTTTGCAGCGGTACAGCACCCACTCTGGAAAGTATTGTAGAGCAGGTGCTACAAGCGGTGGAGCCTTTTATGGAGGGGCTTGGGCGCAAAATAAACGTCTTTGCCGCAGGCGGTGTATTTACCGGGGAAGATATTGCCCGGTTTACCAAGATGGGAGCATCGGGTGCTCAAATTGCCACACGGTTTATTGCAACCCATGAATGTGACGCCTCTTTGGATTACAAAAAGGTAATGTTAAGGGCAAAAGGCGAGGATGTGACAATCATCAAAAGCCCGGTAGGAATGCCGGGACGTGCCGTTCGCACCCCACTGGTACAAGGGTTGGAACTTGGTAATTTTGCACGAGCCAAGCACTGTGTCAACTGTTTGGTACCCTGTAAGCCTGCTGAGACACCTTTTTGCATTGCCCAGGCGCTGATAGAGGCGGTACGGGGAAACTATGAAAAAGGTCTGTTTTTTTGCGGCAGCAATGTGGGACGTGTCAGTAAGCTTGTCAGTGTTAAGGATTTGATGGATACGCTGACAGGAGAGTGGAAGGCAGCATGTGCCTTTCTTGGATGAGCCACAAAGTCTTGCCATGCTAATGTGTATGTTATTAAGATATCCGGTCGTTTCTTTGCCGCGTAAGGTCGGGTAAATTTGTTTTTTCTATTACATGCCGGTGCGCGGCGGCAGAATGGATGATGAAGATGAAACTGGGGTTTTTGTATGCCGGACAGGGCAGCCAGCTTGCCGGTATGGGCAAAGATCTGTACCAGGAATATGAGGAGTTTCGCAAGGTGTTTGACAGCGTAGAGCTGGATTTTGACCTGAAAGCAATGTGCTTTGAGGATGATGGTCAGCTGCTTTCTCAAACCCAATATACCCAACCGTGCATGGTGGCTTTTGCGATAGGTGTTACCAATATCCTGCGGCAAAAGGGCATTATCCCCAGGGCTGTGGCGGGGTTAAGCTTGGGGGAGTACTCCGCCCTGCAGGCCGCCGGCGTCTTTGCCCCAAAAGAGGCAATTGAATTGGTGGCTTTTCGCGGTAAAGCTATGCAAAAGGCCTGCCAAGGCATATCCTGCGGCATGGCCGCGGTATTGGGGCTTCCCCGTGAAGCACTGGAGGAAGTCTGCCAAGAGGCCTCCAAGCTGGGGGTGGTGTGCATTGCTAACTATAACTGCCCCGGCCAGCTTGTCATAGGCGGCGAAACTCCAGCACTGGAAGAAGCCTGCTCTTTGGCAAAGGCGGCAGGAGCCAAACGGTGTATGCCACTGCAGGTCAGCGGTGCTTTTCATACACCATTGATGGCGCCTGCAGCTAAGGCCTTGGAAGAGTATTTTAAAACCATCAACTTTGGCCAGATGCACATCCCCGTTTACTTTAACTGCTTGGGCGATACCAAGACGGCAGAGGACAGCATTGCCCAGCTTCTACAAAAGCAGGTGCAAAGTGGGGTGCGTATGGAGGATACCATCCGTGCCATGGCAGAGGATGGTATTGATACCATTGTGGAAATTGGCCCGGGGAAGGTGCTTTCCGGCTTTGTACGAAAAACCTGTTCCGAGCTTGCTGTGCTGAATATTCAGACGGCAGAGGATATACGCAGGGTTATTGCAGAACTGTCAGTAAACCCTTAACACCACTACTGTCAAATAAATTTGCAAAGGAGCATAAAAGAAACTATGCTGCACAAAAAAAACGCTGTTGTAACAGGGGCAAGCCGCGGCATTGGCAGGGCAATTTGTCTGGAGCTTGCCAGACAGGGTGCCAATGTCATTGTAAACTATACCGGCAACGTTGAGGCTGCCCGGCAAACTGCCGAGGAATGCCAAAGCCTGGGGGTTCAAGCATTTGTTTATCAGGCAGATGTCTCGGTAGCCGCACAGGCCCAAGGGCTGATAGAGGAATGTATCAGCCGCTTTGGCAGCATTGACATTTTGGTCAACAACGCAGGTATCACCAGGGATAATCTGATGATGCGCATGAGCGAAGAGGATTTTGACAAAGTATTGGACATTAACCTGAAAGGTGCATTTTTGTGTGCCAAGGCCGCCTGCCTCCCCATGATGAAGCAGCGTTTTGGACGTATTGTCAACCTAAGCAGTGTGGTGGGGCTTCGAGGCAATGCAGGCCAGGCCAATTACGCCGCCAGCAAGGCAGGACTCATTGGTCTAAGCAAAGCTATGGCCAAGGAGCTTGCCACCAAAGGCGTCACCGTTAATGTGGTGGCGCCCGGATTTATCGAGACTGATATGACATCTGTGCTGCCCGAGTCGGTACGTACCCAGCTGCTTGGCAGCATCCCCATGGGCAGTTTAGGCAAAGCACAGGATGTGGCACAGGCTGCAGTGTTTTTTGCAATGCCCCAAAACGGATATATCACCGGACAGGTGCTGTGTGTAGACGGCGGCATGGCAGTATAAGGAGGATAAGACCATGAATACTCGCAGAGTTGTAATAACGGGCATTGGCGCCGTAACACCCATTGGAAATGATATCCGTGAGTTTTGGCAGTCGGTGCAGGCGGGCAGATGCGGCATTGCGCCCATCACCCTGTATGATGCCGCAGAGCAAAAGGCAAAGCTGGCAGGAGAAGTAAAAAATTTTGAGCCTCAAAAGAGGATTGATAAGCAGGAGCTGCGCAAAATGGACCGTTGCACCCAGTTTGCAGTGGTTGCCGCACAGGAGGCATTTGCCATGAGCGGCCTTGCCATGGAAAGGGAAGACCCCTACCGCTGCGGTGTACTGGTATCCAGCGGCATCGGCGGACTTGCCACCATCGAAAACGAGTGCCTCAAAGGTGATCAAAAGGGCTTTGACAGGGTTTCTCCCTACTTTATCCCTATGGTTATTACCAACATGTCGGCAGGGCACATTGCCATCCGGCATGGGTTTCAAGGGATGTGCAGCTGTGTGGTGACTGCCTGCGCCTCCGGCACCAATGCCATTGGCGACGCCATGCGCCACATTCGGGATGGCTATGCCGACGTTATGCTGTGCGGCGGTGCCGAAGCCAGCATCACCCGGCTTGGCATGGGCGGCTTTACCTCCCTGAAGGCTTTATCTGTCAGCGAAGATCCTGCCCGTGCCTCCATTCCTTTTGACAAGGAGCGCAGCGGTTTTGTCATGGGGGAAGGTGCCGGTATGCTGGTGCTGGAAGAATTAGAGCACGCCAAAGCCAGAGGCGCCAACATCATTGCGGAGGTTGCAGGCTATGGCAGCACCTGTGATGCACACCACATTACCGCTCCCTGCGAGGATGGGGAAGGAGCCGCACAGGCCATGCGACAGGCCATAAGTGATGCGGGAGTTGCACCCCATGACATCAGTTACATCAATGCCCATGGTACCTCCACGCCTCTAAACGATTCGGGAGAGACCAAAGCGGTAAAGGCGGCTTTTGGGGAGCATGCCGCAAAGCTTGCCATCAGCTCCACCAAGTCTATGACAGGGCATCTTTTGGGAGCATCCGGTGCTATTGAGGGCATTGTGACGGCGCTGGCGGTGCAAACGGGTTTTGCTCCTCCCACTATAAACTACAAGGTGCCTGATGAGGCCTGCGATTTGGATATTGTGCCAAATGTTGGCCGCAGCTTGTCTATGGAATACGCCATGTCCAACTCCTTGGGCTTTGGAGGACACAATGCAAGCATCGTGCTCAAACGCTTCAGGGAGAAATCACCATGGAACTAAATCATGAACAAATTAAAGAAATATTGCCCCACCGATATCCCTTTTTACTGGTAGACCGCATTACCGAGCTGGTAGAGGGGCAAAGCGCCAAAGGCTATAAATGTGTCAGTGCAGGCGAGCAGTTTTTTTGCGGTCATTTCCCCCAAAAGGCTGTCATGCCCGGCGTTCTTATTATTGAGGCCCTTGCCCAGACAGGTGCGGTGGCACTATTGAGCGAGGAGCAGAACAAAGGTAAAATTGCGCTGTTTGGCGGTATAAAAAAGGCACGCTTTAAGCGTCAGGTGGTCCCCGGCGATGTATTGGAACTGGAGTGTGTTCTGACCCAGCGCCGCGGCCCGGTAGGCATCGGCCAGGCAGTAGCCAAGGTAAACGGACAGGTGGCTGCCACGGCAGAATTGCTTTTTGCCATTGAATAAAGTGCAGTTGTCTTATCAAGAATAATTTGGTATACTGTTCTTGTATTTTTCATGGCAAAGGGAGGTTTTTTGCTTGCTGCCCAATGCATTTTTGCAAGTATATACAAAATTTAAACTCCATTTTTATCAAAAGGTTTTTGAGAAATTTGGACAGCGAGAGGCCTCTTTGACCACCGTGGAAACCTTTTGCATGGAAATTATTGAGGCGTTGGGAAGCCCCACTGTCAATGAGTTTGCAAACTTTGTACAAATATCTCCGCCCAATGCGGCCTATAAGGTAAACAGCCTGATTCAAAAGGGATATCTGCAGAAAATTCAGTCCCAAAATGACAGGCGTGAATACCACATTGTGCCAACCCAAAAATATTTTGATTATTACAATATTAGCTACACCTATGTAGATACAGTGCTAAAGCGTATGGAAGAACGTTTTACACCGGAGGAAGTGCAGCAGCTGGAGAAAATGCTTACCATTATCTCGCAGGAGCTGATGCCGGAAATTCCCCAGACTGTTAATGGGGTTAAAAAGGAAAACCTGGAATAATAGAAAAGTAAAACAACCGCGGTGTTCTCACCCCGGTTGTTTTTTTATGGCAACAGTTTCAAGTTTTCTTCATACATATGCTTTCTTTTTACCGAAACAATAAAAATAAGCAAAAGGAGAGTATCAGTATATGAAAAAGCTTGAAAATAAAATAGCTCTGGTGACTTCAGCCACAAAAGGAATCGGTCTTGCCTGTGCGCTTAAACTGGCGGAAAACGGGGCCCATGTTTATATGGCAGTGCGCAGAGTAGAAGCAACACAGAAAATATGCGACAGCTATCAGCCCCGGGGATACAAGATGAAGCCAGTTTATTTTGATGCAACCGTGCCGGAAAGCTATGCTTCTATGGTAGAAGAAACCTGTAGGCAGGACGGTAAAATTGATATTTTAATCAATAATTTTGGTATAGGCAATCCCAAGAAAGATTTGGATTTGGTAAGAGGAAGCGAAGAAGCCTTTTTTGAGATTATTCAGTTAAATTTGGGCAGTGTTTATCGAATCTGCAAGCTGGTGATACCGCATATGATGCAAACCGGAAGTGGCAGCATTGTCAACATATCCTCTATCGGCGGCATGATTCCTGATATTACCCGCATAGGCTATGGTGTTTCCAAAGCCGCGGTCAACAATATTACCCAACAGATTGCAATGCAGTTTGCACGGCAAAAGATCCGCTGTAATGCGGTGCTGCCGGGGCTGACTGCCACAGATGCAGCGCTGAACAATATGCCCAAAGAATTTGTAACATCATTTTTGTCACATGTGCCGCTGAACAGAATGGGAACGCCGGAGGACATGGCAAATGCCGCGTTGTTTTTCGCCTCGGAAGACTCCTCATATATTACAGGGCATATTCTGGATGTAGCCGGAGGATACGGCATTGGCACACCGCAGTATGGTGATATGATGCGGGCACAACAGTAAGCCTGCACACAAATAAGAGATAGCCTCAACGGATTTTTCTGAGTAGGCTATCTCTTTTGCTTGTTTATTTTTTAAAGTCTTTATGGAATTAACCGGCAGCGAAGTGAAGTTCGGTTTGAGGGGTTTAGTTAAAATTTTGTGGAGTATCTGCTTTAAAGCGAAAAATATATGGCAAAAAAAGATGAACACCCAGATGCTTTGTTACAACAATGAAACAATTATGATATTTATATGTATTATTAATGTTTTATACTGTAATTGTGGAAATTAGTTGTATAATTTCTGCAAAACGAAAATAAGCAGCATCAAGGAGGTAACAAGATGAGTCTAAAGAAGATGATTTCCCTTTTTGCAGTGTTTGCTCTGATTTTGGTAATGACCGCAGGTTGTGGCGGCAGTGCTCCCGCATCCTCTGCACCGGCCCCTGCACCCAGCACCGATACCCCGGCCACCAGCAGTGAGGCCGCTCCACCGGCTGCCAAACCATGGGATGAAATTACCGGCGATATTATGATTTACACCTCCATCTATCCTGACATTATTGAAATTCTTACCCCGATTATTGAAGAAAACTTCCCCAAGCTGAATGTTGAGTGGTTCCAGGGCGGTACCGGTACCGTCATGGGCAAAATGGCGGCAGAGATTGACTCCAAGACCATAGGCTGCGACCTGCTGATGGTTGCCGACCCCTCTTACAACATCACTTTGAAGAACCAGAACCTGCTGCACCCCTATAAATCCATTCATCACGATGCCATCAACGGCAAAGACCCCGAAGGCTACTGGTATTCGGTGCGCCGCTGCAATATGATTATTGCTTACAACACCGAAAAAACCAAGGTTGAAGACATTCCCCACACCTGGAAGGAACTGGCCGAAGATCCCCGTTTTAAGGACAAGATTGGTATGCCCGACCCCTCTAAGTCCGGTACTGCCACTGTAGCTGCCGGTGCCCTTTCCGATAAATACGGTTGGGAATACTTTGACAAGCTGGCTGCCAACGGCATGGTAGTAGAGGCTGGTAACTCTGCAATTCAGGATAAGCTGCTTACCGGTGAGTATGTTGCGGGTATGATTTTGGAAGAAAATATTCTAAAGCTCCGCGAACTGAACAATGAGCCTTTAGCAGTTTATTATCCCGATGACGGTACCATTGGTGTTCCCTCCGCAATTTGTACCATCAATACATCTAAGAATTTGGAAGCCTGCGAAGCGCTTACCGATTTCTTCCTCTCTCCCGAGGGACAGGATGCCTTTATCTCCGGTTGGATGCATTCCGTACGTAACGACTTTACCAAAGCACCTTTCGATGCCAAACCCACAGCAGAAATTGAAAAGAATGTGATGGAAGTTGACTGGCAGAACCTTTCTGACAATGGCGAACTCATCAAAGAGAAATTCCGCGCTGCTCTGATTGATAACGCGGCCAAATAAGCCAACGAAATGATCAGCGGGAAGCTATAAAAACCCAATAGCTTCCCGCTGTTTGTCTTTTAGGCACAGCAGGTAGGGAAATTAGCGGCCAAAGTCCGGACTGTGCTGCAAAGCAGCACGTAAAACCAGCTTGCTTTGCCTGCTGCTTAAACTGAATTTAGCATAAGAAGGAGTGGTGAAAAGATGCCAACTTCCACTGCAATAAAACCCTCCACCAAGCAAAAAAAAATTTATATCGATATTAAATGGGTCATTATTATTGCCGTTGTAGTGTTCATGGTGATTTTTCAGCTAATCCCCATGATTAATTTAATAGTACAGGCATTTCGGGGCGAAACAGGCTTTACCCTAGACAACATTAAAAGCGTTTATACATATTCCGGAAACTGGAAAGCACTTTCCAATACCCTCACCAGCGCATCACTTTCTATGGTGTTTGGCGTTGCCCTTGCGTTTCCGCTGGCCTGGCTGGTGGGGCGCACCAACCTGTACGGAAAAAAATTCTTTCGTACACTGTTTGTTATGACATATATGGTGCCTCCCTATGTAGGAGCCATCGCCTGGACCCGCCTGCTCAACCCCCGGGTTGGTGATATCAACGTCCTGTTGCAAAATCTTTTTGGACTGGCTGAGGCACCCTTCAATATATACAGCATGGGTGGGCTTGTTTGGGTTTTAACCACATTTTATTATCCTTACGCATTTATTACCATATCCCGCGCAATGGAAAAAATGGACCCCTCTTTGGAGGAGGCTTCTAAAATTTCGGGAGCATCTCCCGTTAAGACACTTTTTACTGTCACCATGCCTTTGATGTTCCCCAGCATCGTAGCTGCAGCGCTTTTGGTTTTTGTGGCTGCCGCTTCCTGCTACGGTATCCCCAGTATTGTAGGAGCCGCTGCAAAAATTGACTCGGTTACCACCCGTATTATTGACTATGTATCCATTGGTTCTACAGAAGGTATTAACAGTGCAACAGCGCTGGCAGTGGTGCTGATGCTCATTGCTAACATTGTGCTGTATATTTCCACCTTTGTGGTGGGCAAAAAGCAGTACATTACCGTTTCGGGTAAATCGGTACGCCCCAATATTGTAGACCTTGGCAGATGGCGTATCCCAATTACCTTGCTGGTTTGTATGTTTGCCTTTGTAGTCATTGTAATTCCTTTTGGGACCATTGCCCTTACCTCCATTGCCGAAACCTTGTCGAGACCCCTGGGCTTTGGCAATATCTCTTTTAAAACCTGGGAGACAGTTTTGGGCGGTAAGGCCTACTTCCGTGCCTTTAAAAACAGTATTATTACTGCCTCGGTAGCGGCAACGGTTGGTATTGTTATTTCGTGCATGATGGCATACCTGCTTGTGCGCACCAATGTTAAGGGCAAGAGCATCCCCGACTTTTTAATTACAGTGGGCTCCGGTACCCCCAGTGTGGTTATTGCTCTGGCACTGGTTCGCTCCATGAACGGGCAGTTTGGCATTAATATTTACAACACCCTGCAGATCATCATTGTCGCATTTATCATCAAATATTTGATGATGGGCATGCGTACCGTGGTTGCCGCTCTGACTCAAATACATCCCTCCCTGGAGGAAGCTTCTCTGGCATCGGGAGCCAACTGGCTAAAGAGCTTTAAAGATGTGACTCTGCCGCTCATTGCACCGTCTGTTGTGGCAGGCTGGTTCCTCATCTTCATGCCATGTTTCTACGAGCTTTCCATGTCTACCATGCTATATGCATCCAAAACCAAAACGCTGGGTTATTTGCTTTATGAGATGCAGACATACCATAATCCTCAGGCGGCAGCAGTAATGGCAACCTTTATTCTTATTGTTGTCATTATTTGCAACACCATTCTCAACAAGCTTACCCATGGCGAGTTCTCCATTTAAGGGAAGGGAGTGTCCAACACATGTCTACTGTTACTATAAAAAATGTAACCAAAGCCTTTGGCGATGTTGTGGTATTAAAAGAATTTGATCAGGTTTTTGGTGACAAAGAGTTTATTACCCTGCTTGGTCCCTCGGGCTGCGGCAAAACCACAATGCTGCGTATGATTGCAGGATTTGAAAAGCCCACCTCCGGTGAAATCAGTATTGGCGACAAAATTGTCAGCTCAGACAAAGTCTTTGTGCCGCCGGAAAAACGGGATATCGGCATGGTATTTCAGTCTTATGCGGTATGGCCACATATGTCAGTGTTTGAAAACGTAGCTTATCCTCTAAAAATTAAAAAACTGCCAAAAGCTGAAATACAGGAAAAGGTAGACCGCATTTTGGAGGTTGTACATTTAAGCCAATATGCCCAAAGATTGCCTTCACAGCTGTCCGGCGGTCAGCAGCAACGTGTGGCATTGGGACGCGCACTGGTTGCGGAGCCAAGCCTTTTGCTCTTGGATGAACCGTTGTCTAACCTTGACGCAAAGCTGCGCGAAAGCATGCGTTTTGAAATTAAGGAAATTCAAAAGCATTTTGGCATAACCGTTGTGTATGTTACCCATGACCAAACCGAGGCTATGGCAATGTCTGACCGAATCATTGTTATCAACCGCGGCGTGGTACAGCAAATTGGCACCCCCACAGAAATTTACCGCAACCCTGTCAACCAATTTGTGGCAGATTTTGTGGGCAAGGTAAACTTTTTGCGGGGTGAGGTCAAGGGCGGCAGAATTGAGCTTTTGGGATTGGGACAATCTATTCCCTACAATGGCCCCCGCACCGGCAAGGTAGTAGTTGCTATTCGTCCCGAAAATATATCCTTCTCTCTGACAGAAGGTATGCTCCAGGGACATCTGGATTCTATGTTCTATCTGGGTGATATCAATGACTGCCGTGTAAGCATTGGCGGAGAACAAATCAGAGTAATTGCAGACAGTCACAGCTATGACTATCTTTATGGTCAAAAGTCTATTTTCCTTAATATCAATGAGTTTATTGTGTATGAGGATGACGGCAAAGATGACCATACAAAAATAATAACCTGATGTCTTTCTGTTTCCGCAGATTTTGTCTCTCCCGTCCCAATAAAATCTGTGAAACAGGAAATAACGTGCCTCCGGTCAGCGATCGTCACCGTTGACTGGAGGCATTTTAATAAATTAATTTTTCGACATATTTTTTGCTTTTATTGTGTTTTTGACTGTATTTGACCCTTGTTTTGTTGCATTGTAACAATTCACCTTTAACTTGATAGACAAATTATGGATATAACATTAAAATGAAAAGTAGAATTTGGCGGTTAGAGGTGAAACACTTGAGAGTTTTAATTGTGGATGATGAGCCAAGCATTGTAAATTTAATCCGCATGAACCTTAAGCTGGAAGGCTACGACACCATTTGTGCCTTTACAGGCAAAGAAGCAATTGAGCTTTATAGCGCACACAAACCGGATATTGTACTGCTGGATATTTTTTTACCAGATATGGATGGCTATGATGTACTTCGTAGCATCCAGGAAATTGATCATTCGGCCGCAGTTATCTTTATTACCGCCAACGACAAGCGCACCAGCAAAATCTTAGGGTTGGAGCTTGGAGCAGATGATTATATCACCAAGCCCTTTGACAATAAAGAGCTTGTGTTAAGGGTGAAAACCCTTTGGAGGCGTATCAGCCTTACCAAAGACACCATTCCACAAGTTGCCGCACCAGAAAAAACTGTATTTGGACAACTTGTCATTGATGAGGACGGACGCAAGGTTCAGGTACAGGGGCAGGAGGTAACACTGACATTTCGAGAATTTGATATGCTGTGCTACCTGATACATAACCGCAAGCGAGTAATTAAGCGCATGGAGCTGTTGGAGAACATTTGGGGATACAGTTATTTGGGCAATAGCCGATCTGTGGATATTTTAATCAAGCGGCTGCGGGATAAGCTGGGACCCTGCGGAGATTATGTCAAAACATGTTATGGCGTGGGTTACCGGTTTGAGCTGCCCGAAGGAACATAGTGCCCAAAATACTGACAAGATTGCACAACTTAAAAGTTTACCGCCCTTTTGATGATACCGAAGAATGATATAATTTGCTGTATTACTGTTTACCCATAAAAAGATATGCTGGTTTACAACGATACTACCTGTAACTTGATACAGGAAGGCGGGGTGTTGAAAGCTGAAAAAAGGAATGAGATACCGTATTATCCGTATGAATTTGATGATGATACTTCCACTGCTGATTTTATTCTCTTCAGCCTCGCTGACTGCCATTTACAGCTTGATGCGCAGTTCTACGGTAGATTTGCTGCTGAGCGAAAGCCACAACAGCCAGCTTTATGTTATGGAACAACTGTCTCACAGATGGAATTTGGACGAGCAAAAGCGAGAGCTGAGGGCGGCGGCCGGTACATTCTGCAAAACCTTGTCCGATAGTATAAATGTACGGGTTCAAATTTACTCGGATACTCAGGAGCTGATTGGAGATTCCGGCCTCACCTCAGGCTTTGGGTTAACCGATGATGTTGCTCAGGCGGTATCGGGCACCAAGGCATATACCTTTTTTGTTACCCAGGGCAGGCCGTATATCTCCTTTTCCAGCCCAATTTACAGCGGTAATCTTACGGTTGGAGCAGTGCGGTATCTTGCCTTTCAAGAGGACATGGGTTTGGTGCGTAACTTTTCACTGCTGTTGGTAGTCATCACCCTGTTAGTAGGCATTATTTGCTTTATCATGAGCATATTTATCGCCAATTCCTTTACCCGACCCATTTTAGACTTAAAAGATTCAGTACGCAAGGTAGAAGAGGATATGAGTCTCCCCCTGGAAAATATTGATTGCTCCGATGGAGAAATATTGGAGCTGGAGCAGGCTTTTCGTTCTATGCGTGAAGCAAATTTACGTAATATCCGGCGCTTGGCACAGGAAAAGGAAAAGCAAAACCTGTTTTTTAACAGTGCCACTCACCAGCTAAAAACTCCCCTAACCTCTATTATTGGATATTCTGAAATTATACAGCGCATTAGCCAGAATGAAGATGTGGTGCTCAGCGGAGCCTATATCGAGCAGGCAGGTAAGGACCTGTTGGAGGTTGTAGAAGATATCATTGATATCTCCAGATTTCAAAAAACGGAATATGAGTTTAAGCCGGAATGGTTTTTGCTTAACGAGCTATGTGACGAATGTGCAGAACTGCTTTCTCCCCGGCTGCAGCGATGTGGCATTTCCATCAGTAACCTGTGTGGCGGGTTATCTGTATATTTTGATCGTCAAAGAGTACGTGAGGTGATTCTTAACGTACTGGACAACTCTATTTTGCACAGCGGCGGCACCTGCATCACAATTACATCGGGTTCAATGCCTTTGCGTGTGATGATTAAGGACAACGGAAAAGGGCTGGATCCTGCCCAGCTAAAGCGTTTGTTTGAGCCTTTTTACCGCCCGGCCAAATCTCCTTCCGGAGGCAGCGGGTTGGGGCTTTCTATCTGCAAGGGCATTATGACAGCCCAGGGCGGTGATATTGATGTTACCAGCCAGCCCGGCAAAGGGATGGAGGTTACCCTATACTTTCAAAGCAAGAACGGAAAAGATAGTCAACCACATCATATGGCAAGAAGAATTTGATGCTGTGGCAGTAGCAAATAAGCCATCGGTTTTGTGCTTTTATTAACATAAATAAGACAAAAAGCTTTTCACAAATGATAATACCATAGGGTAGTTTGCAAAATCATAATACAGCACAGCGTACAGATGGTGCTATAAACTGCCCTTTTAAAGATTAGGCAAATCTGTTTTTATCATTCTTTCTTCACGTGCAGGCAGCACAAACGTGGGGCGGTTTCAGCTTTAAATCCGGAGGGAGCACACGGTGGACAAAAAAAAGAAACAGGGCATTTGTGCCCGCAATGTTTTTCTGGCGGTATATGTTTCTGTATTGCTGACAGCCAGCGTCTGGCTTTGTGTGGCCACCTTTGGTACACAGCGTACAGTACTCATTGATGACCGTGATGTCGTAATGCAGCGCCGTACATCGGTTGTGCCGGTTTCTGCTGAAATCAGAGCACCGCGGTGGGGCTCGTCCGAGTTGGAGGACAGAAACAAAATTTTTGAGTTATCGCAGCTAATGGGAAGAATTTCCCTTTATTATATAGGCTCTTCCCAAGTCCCCGAAAGCGAAGCCCTTGAGGGGAAAATTACTTATATTGACGGGACAAGCATTGCATTTGTGCTTGAAAGTACCCTGTGCTATGAGGGAAACGCCTACGGCGGAAGCAGTATGGTTTTTGAGTTGGAGTCGCTTTGCAGGATGCTTACCGAAGAAATGTATACCCTGACCAATCTGGCAAGCTTTTTTTATCCCCAGCACCATATTGCCATTACGAGAAACGGGATATCGCAAACTTTGGGCGGAGATGCCGTTGAGCTGCTGCGGTCGGCACTGCTGACATGCAGGGAAGTACCCAACCCCATTGACATTGAATACCATATACGCAACCGTGAAACACCCTCCGGTATCATAACAGTGAAACGGTTTGGTAATATTAGCGACACAATTATGCTGGCACTTTACGACAGCGATACCATAGAGGTTTATGATGTAAGCGGAGGAAACGGCATGGTAATGGTGCTCACCGGAGATGTTGATGCCATTTACCATAAGCTGTAGTTTCTTTGCCAAAGCAGGGAGGTTTTGTTATGCTGCAAAAGCATTGTCTGATACTGGCGGCAGTATTTATTATGCTATGCTGCAGCAGTACTTTTGCCGCACCTAACAGTCCTAAACCCCAAGACCAGGCTGCTCCGGTATATGTAAGCAGCAGCTGGGAGCTGGCAGAAATATCTGGAAGTACAATTTATGTGGCGGCGTCCATGAGTGAAGACGTTCTGAGACTTGTTGCGGAGGTTTTTGAAGAAAGAACCAACTGCCATGTTATCTATTCTGTTTTAACACCTGCTCAGGCTCTTACTTATCTTTCTGAGCCCGGCACTCGATGCGATGTTTTTTTGGGCGGAACCACCGATCTTCATGAGACAATGAAGATGGAAGGCCATTTGCTATATCGTGAGCAGACAGGGGGGAGTGACTCTTACAGCTGGCGCTATAATGACCACGACAGCTTTTGGGAGCCGGTTTGTTTGGAAATGCTTTCTATCGGCATCAACGAGCCTTTATTTGAATCGGTATTTCCCGGTGAGCAGCCTCCAGCCACCCTGCAGGATTTGGCCGACCCCCGTTACAAAAACAAGATTATAATGACTGACCCGGATACCACTTATACAGGGCTAACGCTGGCTTTATCGGTGTTGCGCAGCCATGGCAGAGAAGAAGGCAGTAAACTGTTAAAAGCCATCGGCGACAATGTGGGCGAATATGCCGTTACCGATCTGACAGCAGCGCAAAAAACAGCAATGGGGCTTTACCCCATTACACTGGGTGCTTTTTCAAGCCAGCACCGCATCAAGAGCCTGGGACTGCCGTTGGAGCCTACGGTTTATGCCAATGCCGGATGGAGCATTATGCCTATCTCCATTTTAAAGGACACCAAAAGCCTGACAGCAGCAAAGGCATTTATGGATTTTGTACTGTCCCATGACGGAAGTGAGCTTATTTGCTCCATCAGCCATGCCCTGCCTGCTCGGGAAGACACGGTAGCACCAAAGAACTTAAGCCACCGTCTGCGGGATTATCCGGTGAGTGATACCTTTTGGTCATACCGTGAAATTTCTCAAAGAGAATATGCCATGACGCTGATGCAAGAAATTAAAGAGGAGTATACGGTGCGCCACGGTTCCGAATAGCAATAGTAATGAGAAAGGGTTGTGTCTTGTGCCAATAAGGCATTGGACGCACCCCTTTTTAAGCCAATTCCCTTGTTGATAGAGGTATCATTTAAAACCATTGCAGGCAACTTTAATAAAAATAGGATAGATAAATATACATAGTAAAACATCTGTGTGCCGTATTAAGGCAGGCGGATGTTTTACTATGTAAAGAAGCATCTTTTGGCAATAGTATAATAAAGCAATAAATCAACAAATAAGCTTAATTGTATATCAAAAAAAGAACAAGTTAATTAAAATTCATCAAATGCGATTTATTTGCTTTATATTTAGTCAATTAATGAATAATTAATCAAAGTATACAAAAAGCAAATGACTAAGCTTGTCAAAGCCGCCAAATGGGAGAAAATTGGTTTGTTTGGAAAAAACCTATTGTATAATAATACATATAATGATAATATTTATACATAAACAATTTGAGAATTGGAGTGACAATTATGGATAAATCTAAAATTAAAAAGGTAGTGCTGGCTTATTCCGGCGGGCTTGATACCTCAATCATCATACCCTGGCTAAAGGAAAACTATAATAATCCCCAAATTATTGCCGTATCTGGCAATGTTGGGCAGGCGGATGAGTTGGAGGGTTTGGAAGAAAAAGCCCTGAAAACGGGTGCCTCCAAGCTTTACATAGAAGATTTGACCAAGGAATTTCTGGATAAGTATGTTTTTCCTTGTGTGCAGGCAGGCGCATTGTATGAGGAATATATGCTGGGTACTGCTTTTGCAAGACCCCCCATTGCCAAACGCATTGCAGAAATTGCCTTGAAAGAAGGTGCTGATGCCATTTGTCATGGCTGCACCGGCAAAGGAAATGATCAGGTACGCTTTGAAATGGCAATTAAAGCCTTTGCTCCCGACATGCCCATTATCGCCCCCTGGAGAGAGTGGGACATTAAGTCTCGGGAGGAGGAAATTGATT
>JAEYXR010000073.1 GCA_023431215.1 Bacillota bacterium | reverse complement strand
TCTTGGCCTTGGACCGTGGAACCCCTCCGCTTCATAATTTCCCCTCACCGAGTCGATCATTTTCATCTGTGTCTGCCGCTTGAACTTTGCCAGTCGTTTTCCATCAATAACGACATCTTCGCAGAAGGATTTTTTGCTCATGGTGAAATATTCATGCGTTTTGGAGTAGGTAAAAGGCGTCCAGATTACCACATCTTCACCGGTGTCGACATCTTTGGCAAGAACCACAACATAGATCTGCTTGCCATCGTACCGTTTATAGTATCCAGTGTAGATTCGTTTATCGGCCAAGCCCTCATCTCCCCCTCTCTGCTTCAGTATACATAGATTACGATGTGCTGTAAATAGTACGAGGCTCCATTCCCTTTTCTTTGTTTTCTGTGTGTTAATTTCTGAGCCGCTATCCGTGATTGTTGTTCTCACAAGCGTCCCCATTTGACCCAAACCATGACCCATACGGGAACAAAAGTCTATGGAACAAATGGACGGAAGAGCTGTGGAAAGGATGGGGAGACTCAGCAGAAAGGGCCGAAAACCGCTGGAAAGCGTCCTTTGTATGACCCGACCGCAGCTCATAACCCGAAGGTCGTAGGTTCAAATCCTGCCTCCGCAACCAAAAAAAGCAGTCTTTGGACTGCTTTTTTCTTTTTTGCAAACTATTGTATTACTTTATTTCTTCTATTGTTTCAGAATTTATGCTATCCTAAATAAAAGGTTATACCATATTTAAGTTGAGGATGTGAGCTGTTGTGGAGATACGCAGATTTAATCCTGTTGATGCAGAAGCAGTCTCCCAGTTGGTTTGCCGCAACCTGCTGGAGGTAAACAGCAAAGATTATCCCCTGGCGGAGATGCAGAAGATGGCAAAGCAGTATGATGCTGCCAAAATAATGCAAATTGCCTCCACCGCTCATCTGTATGTACTTTGTGATGACAATACAATTGTAGGCAGTGGAGCAATTGATAGTCTTAACGGCAGCCTAACCGAAAGTATTCTGCTTACTGTATTTGTACTGCCGGAGTATCACGGAAAGGGCCTGGGGCAAAAAATAATCCATGCCCTAGAACAGGATGATTTTTTTCTTCGTGCCAAGCGCATTGAGGTACCGGCCTCACTGACAGCCTGTGCTTTTTATGAAAAAATGGGATATTGGTATAAGGGAGGAACAAAGCCTACCGTTGAATCCAGCCACTTTGAAGCTCACTACGATATGGAAAAACACCGCTGAAGTGTTATGGATACCTATAAAATTACATACAGAAACCCCCTCTGCTCTGAAAAAAGCGCTTTGGGGGTATTTTTTATCCACTTTTATGGCTTAGGAACTTCATCTACAAATAAAAACAGACTTTGTGCCAAATCATCCGTAACCAAAGAAGAACTGGCGGTCTGCCGAACATCTATTTTTGTGCCACCACAGCCAAGCATAAAAATTAAACTAAGCATTACAAGAATCATTGTACGCATTTTTATCACCTCTATGCTGTCATTGTTTCCCGCCTTGTGAATGGTATCCCTATAAAATATTGGTTTCTTAATTATTCCAGCTGATGATAAATTGAAAAATAATTTTAATTTATCATCTTTTTATTAGTCTTCTAAAACCTTTACTATAGCATTTGCATTCCACCCGCAAAAGCTCAATCGTTTTTGAAGAAAAATGGAATTGCATCATAAAAAAGGACCGCTTTCGCGGTCCTTTCAGCTTGTTTCCGTGTTATGCCAAGAGACTCTTCCCATCCATTTCCACAGGCTGGGGTAAGCCCAGTATCTGCAGCATGGTGGGTGCAAGGTCTGCCAGACGCCCGCCTTCACGTAGGTTAACATCACCCAGCCCAACTGCCAGCAGAGGCACAGGGCTGACGGTGTGTGCAGTAAAAGGAGAGCCATCGGGCTCGTACATTTGGTCGGCATTGCCATGGTCTGCTGTAATCAGCGCAGCGCCACCCATGGCCAAAATTTTATCCACAACCTTACCCAGGCAGGTATCTACGGCTTCTACAGCTTGTACAGCCGCAGAAAATACACCGGTATGTCCTACCATATCGCAGTTGGCGTAGTTAAGGATGATTACATCATACTTACCGCTGTCCAGACGTGCCAGCACCTCATCGGTAACCTCATAGGCACTCATTTCGGGCTTAAGGTCGTAGGTTGCCACCTTGGGGGAGGGAATCAGCGCACGGTCCTCGTTGTCACAAGGGGTTTCTACACCGCCGTTAAAAAAGAAGGTAACGTGAGCATATTTTTCAGTTTCGGCAATACGCAGCTGCACAAGGCCTTTATCTGCCAGGTATTGACCCAGGGTGTTATTTAAAGACTGGGGCTTAAAGGCAACATGCACATTGGGCATAGAAGCGTCATACTGAGTCATGCACACAAAAAATAGGGGGAAGAGGCCTTTTTTGCGTTCAAAGCCGTTAAAGTCGGCATCTACCAGCGTACGGGTAATTTCACGGGCACGGTCGGGGCGGAAGTTAAAGAAGATGACCGAGTCGTTGGCAGAAATGCTGCCCTTTAAATCGCATACAGCAGGCACCACAAATTCATCGGTAACGCCCTCTGCATAAGACTGCTCCATGACGGCTACAGGGTCGGAGGTAATGGTTCCCACCCCGTTTACCATGGCGTCGTAGGCCTTGGAGACGCGCTCCCAGCGGTTGTCGCGGTCCATGGCATAGTAACGTCCCATAACGGTGGCAATGCTGCCTACGCCAATTTCCTGCATCTTTGCTGCAAGGTTTGCCACAAAGTCTTTACCGGAGGAGGGTGGTACATCGCGGCCGTCCATAAAGCAGTGGACATATACCTTGGTAAGCCCGGCTTTTTTGGCCAGCTCCAGCAGACCATACAGGTGAGAGTTGTGGCTGTGTACACCACCGTCACTAAGCAGACCCATCAGGTGCAGAGCACTGCCGTGGACCTTGCAGTTTTCCACAGCAGCAAGCAGTGTCTCATTCTGAAAAAAGTCTCCGTCAGCAATGGACTTGGTGATGCGGGTCAGCTCCTGGTACACAATACGGCCTGCGCCAATGTTGGTATGACCTACTTCAGAGTTGCCCATCTGGCCGTCGGGCAAGCCCACATCCATGCCGGAAGCACCGATATCCGTATGAGGATAGGTTGCAAACATTTTGTCAATATTAGGAGTGTTGGCAGCAGCAATGGCGTTGCCGTACTCCTCTTTGCGGTGGCCAAAGCCATCCAGAATAATGAGAGCCAAAGGTTTTTTCATGGGGGTGCTCCTTTTCAATAGAAAATCGGAAAGGGGCAGCCATTGGCTACCCCAAGGATTGGTTTAGCGGGAAGCTGCTTTGACAATGGCAGCAAAGTCAGCAGCCTTGAGGGAAGCGCCGCCGATTAAACCGCCATCAACATCAGGCTGTGCAGTCAGCTCTTCTGCATTGGCAGCGTTCATGGAGCCGCCGTACTGAATGGTAATACCATCGGCAGCTGTCTTGCCATACAGGCTCTCAACAACGGTGCGGATATAATGGTTGACCTCATTGGCCTGCTCGGCAGTGGCGGTTTTGCCGGTGCCGATGGCCCAAACAGGCTCGTAAGCAATGATGATATTTTTCAGCTCTGCCTCGGTAACTCCACCCAGTGCAACCTTGGTCTGCATGCCGCAGATTTCCTCGGTGATACCGGCTTCGCGCTGCTCCAACAGCTCACCCACGCACAGGATAACCTTCAGGCCTGCGTCCAAAGCGGCACGAACACGCTTGTTGACAGTTACATCGGTTTCACCAAAATACTGGCGGCGCTCGCTGTGGCCAATGACCACATACTCAACACCCATTTCTACCAGCATATCGGCAGAAATTTCGCCGGTAAAGGCACCGGAATTTGCCCAGTGGCAGTTTTCGGCACCCACCTTGATGTTGGTGCCCTTGGTAGCCTCCAAAGCAGTTTCCAGGTTGGTATAGGGCACGCAGATGACAACGCCGCAGTCAGCATCCTTCACCATGGGAATCATTTCTGCAATGAGAGCCTTGGCCTCTGCGCGGTTTTTGTTCATTTTCCAGTTGCCGGCGATAACGGCTTGACGAAGTGCTTTATTCATGGATAAAACTCCTTTTCTTTTCTCTTGTTTGTATGAATCACGTCTTTGCAAATAAAAGCTATGTTTATGTTGTCTGTAGTCCAACAGATAGTTGCATCTGTCAATCAAAGCTATTTTCCTGTGGGGTTGCAGCCCGGCAGCTGCTTTATACCCTGTTATACTTTGGCTGCTGATAGGGGGTTCGACCTGCCACCGAAACAGGTACGGTATTCATCTGTACCAAAAACACAATGGGTGCCACAATGCCGAAAAAAATGCTCAGCCCAAATAACAGAACCTCGTTGCCGGGGCAGTAATCTTTGAGTACGTAATACAGACAGTAGCAATGAAGCACTGTAACGGCCAGTATAACAACACTCAGCACCAAAGAGCACAACACCATCAGTACCATCATAAAGCCCGAATCGTTCAGTGCTGCCACTGCTACAAGGATGGTGCACAGCAAACCGGCACCCACACTTGCAAAAAGACCCCAAAGGCTCCATTTTGCAAGGTCACGCTGTTTGCCGGTAAAGGTAAAGAGCGAGCGCTGTGCCAGCAGTGCCATAATATAAGTGGGATACAAAAAAGCCGACCATGCTTGGGAAATACCCGCATTTTTGGCCATACGCCAAAGCCCTAACCCATTAAGTACCAGCACGCCGCCGAGAATCACCAGGTATACGACCAGCATTGTTATCACCAAAACCACGTTCATTGCCATTTTGTCACCTCACATTTTTTGTTAAAGGCGGCAGCCAAAATCTTTAGCGGCTGCCGCCGGGGGTTCACACTCTTATTTGTTGGCAATTACAGCCACGCCGGGCAGAACCTTGCCTTCCAGGTATTCCAAAGATGCACCGCCGCCGGTGGAGATGTGGCTCATCTTATCGGCAAAGCCCAGCTGAACAACAGCTGCTGCACTGTCACCGCCGCCGATGATGGTGGTGGCATCTGTGTCTGCCAATGCCTTGGCTACTGCAATGGTACCCTCTGCCAAAACAGGATTTTCAAATACACCCATGGGGCCGTTCCAGACAACGGTTTTGGCGGTAGAAACAGCACCGGCAAACAGAGCACGGGTCTTAGGTCCAATGTCCAGGCCCATCTTATCTGCGGGAATTTTATCGGCATCCACCAGCTCTACGTCAATGGGGCCGTCAATGGGGTTGGGGAAGGAACCGGCAACAACGGTATCCACAGGCAACAACAGCTGTACGCCCTTTTCTTCGGCTTTTTTCAGCATATCTGCGCAGTAGTCAATTTTTTCGGCATCAACCAGAGAAGTACCTACCTCATAGCCCTTTGCCTTGAGGAAGGTATAGGCCATGCCGCCGCCAATGATAAGGGTATCTACCTTGTTCAGCAGGTTTTCAATAACGCTAAGCTTATCGGCAACCTTTGCACCGCCCAAAATGGCAACAAAGGGACGAACGGGGCTTTCTACCGCGTTGCCCAAGTAAGCAATTTCCTTCTGCATCAAATAACCTACTGCGGTATCCTTTACATAGTCTGTGATGCCGGCTGTAGAGCAGTGGGCACGGTGGGCAGAGCCAAAGGCATCAT
>JAEYXR010000051.1 GCA_023431215.1 Bacillota bacterium | reverse complement strand
GCATCCAGCCCCTGAAAAGGCTCATCCAGCACCACCAGGTTGGAGTGAGCAGCCATAGCCCTCACCAGCGCCACACGACGCTTCATGCCGCCGCTTAGCTCCCGGCTGGGCATCTCCAGGTCGGACTCCTGAAGTCCCACTGCCAGCAGCTGCCTACGCAGCTCGTGGTTGGGTACGCTGCCGCAGGCTAAGGTAAGATTCCCCATAGCCGAAAGTCCGGGAATCAGCCTGTTTTCCTGAAACGCTGCAGAGTTCCACAACCCCAGGCCTGAAATTTGGCCGCTGTCTGGTTTTTCCAGCCCCAGCACAAGTCGGAGTAGGGTTGTTTTACCACATCCGGAGGGGCCCAGAATGCAGGTGATTTCTCCTGCGGGGAAAATGCCGAAAAAATTCTGTAGTACCTGCTTGGTGCCATAGCTTTTGTACACCCCGGCCAAAACAATATCATTGGGACTGTTCAAGAGCCATACCTCCGTTCTATTTGCTGTTGGGCTGTCCGCAGCAGCCACAAAAACAGCTTTTCAAATAAAAAGCTCATGGCCACAATAACAACGGTAACAGCAAAGAGCTCTGCGGTGTTTAAGTAAATTTTAGATTCATACAGCAACTCACCCATTGAGCCGTCTGCAATACCAATAACCTCTGCCGCAATGCCGGATTTCCACGCAAGGCCCAATGCCAACGAGCAAGCGGAAAGCACAAAGGGCATGAGCTGCGGCAGATAGAGATAAAATACCTGCTTGGGCCATGAGATACGAAACACCTTAGACATCTCCAGCAGCTCATGGTCGCAGGCCATTATTCCCGCCAACAGATTGCTGTACAAAATGGGCAGCACCATCAAAAAAGAAATGACGATGGAAAGATTGTGGCTGCCTGCCCAAATAATGACCAAAATAACAAAGGAAGCCACCGGTACCGATTTGATGATTGCCATAAGCGGCGATAAAAGGCGGCGCACCCATTGGGAAAAGGATGCTGCCACAGCAAGCAGGGCAGCAACTGCCACCGCCAAAAAAAAGCCGCTCATGATGCGGGTGGTAGAAAGCAGAATGCTGCGCCAAAACGCCGCCTGCCCAAGGAGGGCAAGCAGCGTTTTACAGGTAACCCAGGGAGAAGCCAAAAACAGCTCCTGCTTTACCATCATAGAGGCCAACTGCCAAACGCCAAGCCAAAAGACTATGGGTAGAACAGTGTGCCGGCTTTTTTTTATGAAATTACCTCGTGTAGTAGAAGCTGTCATCAGGCAGCGCTCCTCCAACTGATTTGGGGTTTTGCTCAAATAAAACCTTTAAATATCCTCCGGCGCGGCTTACCATTTCTTCCCCGTCAATATAGCTGATGTTGCAGTAAGGCAGGGCCTTTTTGGCTACAGGCTCGGGAACAATATCGTACTTTGCCACCAAAGGAGCAGCCTCGTCGGTATTTTGGGCTACATACTCAGCCGACGCCTTATATTCGTCCAAAAAGGCGTCAAAGGCAGCCTTGTTTTGCTGTGCAAACTCTTTGCGAACCACCAAAACACCCGTTACCAAACCACTCCCGCCTTCTCCGGCAGCTGCCTGCCATTCTTTGGTCATATCCAAAGCTATGCGCAGCTTCTCGTTTTTTAAAGCAACGGTGGTAACATAAGGCTGGGGCAGCATGGCAATTACATTTTCGCCTTCTGCCAACAGTGCCGCAACCTCGGTAGACTCCGATTTGTATTCAATGGTCACATCTTTTGCCGGGTCTATGCCGTTTTGGCTCAGCACATAATTGAGGGCATACTCCGGGGTAGTGCCCTTACCGGTGGAATAAATGGTCTTGCCTTTTAAATCCTCAACAGATTGGATGCCGTTGCCAGTTTCTACAATATACAATACGCCAAGGGTGTTAATGGCGGCAAGCTGTACTTCACCGTTTGTTTTATTATACAGCACTGATGCCAGATTGCAAGGTACTGCTGCCACATCCAGCTCACCGCTGATGAGCTTGGGTGTCAGCTCGTCTGCCGTGCCGTAAATGTCTACGGTATAAGAGTTAGAAGTTTTCCCTTCCTCATTGTCGGACATCAGCTTTACCATCCCCATTGCAGTGGGTCCTTTCAGGGCTGCAATACGGATATCGACAGGTTCGGTCTCCGGGGTCTGGCTGGAGGGAGCCTCCTGAGAAGCGGAGGTTGATGCCTGCGAGGATGAGGACTCTGCCGGTGCACCACAGGCAGTAATGCCCACACACAAGGCGATTGCCAATAAAAGAGTAAGTATTTTTTTCATAGAATTAAATCTCCTTTTTAGGGACACACAAAAGAGTACCCTTTTACTTGTTTTTCCTGCTTTATCATAGTATAATACCCAAGAAAACTACGTTGCTATGGCAACAAAAAAAGGAAATGTTTGACGGCTGCTTGTTGTCACCAAAATTTGCATGATATGGAGCGTTGTGTATGACACAATACTTACCCCTGCTGCGGCGAACAGCCCTGTTTGAGGAAATTGCCGACAATGATATTCTAACCATGCTTTGCTGCTTTGGTGCAGTGGTAAAAAACTTTTTGTCCGGCGAAATTATCCTCCTTGCAGGGTACGACAATCATCAGGTGGGCATTGTGCTGGAAGGGCGGCTTATTGCCACCAAGGCAACCCCTAAGGGCAACGAGGTAGCCATGTCCTCTCATAAAGCCGGCAGTATCTTTGGGGATGTTTTGTCAGGCTCTCATGTAAAAAGCCCTGTTACAGTACGTGCGGCCACAGATTGCAGGGTGTTGTTTTTACCCTATGACCAGCTAATTTCACCCTGTGCTTGCGGGCATCAGTGCCACAGCCGCCTACTGCGCAATCTGGTGGGTACCATCTCCGACAAATATTTTGCCCTGAATAAGCGTGTGGATTTACTGATTTTGCGCAGCCTGCGCCAGCGTATTGCTCAATATCTGTTGGACTCATCGGGAGGGAGCACGGAATTTACCGTTCCTTATGACCGGGAGGGGTTGGCTGCCTACCTTAACTGCGACCGCACCGCCCTTTGCAGGGAGCTTTCCCGCATGAAAAAAGAGGGATTGATTGATTACCGTAAAAATTATTTTTCTATTGTAAACCCACAGGCTGTCACTGCCCTGCTGTTGGAATAAGCCCATTCATACAAGGAGAAACTTATGAAAGAGATTCTTTTTTTGGAATACCCCAAATGCAGCACCTGTCAAAAAGCAAAAGCATGGCTCACCGCTCATGACGTTGTCTTTGCAGACCGACACATCAAAGACCAAAACCCCACTGCCCAGGAGCTGACAAGGTGGCTTGAGGGCTCCCCTGTGCCCCTAAAAAAGCTGTGGAACACCAGCGGACTTGCCTACCGTAGCCTAAACCTAAAGGAAAAGCTCCCCACCATGACCCAAGAGGAACAGCTTGCGCTGCTGGCCACCGACGGTATGCTGGTAAAGCGCCCCCTCATCGTCATTGACGGCACACTGGTATTGGCCGGTTTTAAGGAACCAATTTGGGAGGAAGCCCTGCTATGAGGCTGAACACACTGGGGGTTGCTCATCACTTTTTAGAAGAGCATGTGCCCAAGGGAGGCTTCTGCATTGATGCCACTGCCGGTCGCGGACGGGATACGGCGTTTTTGTGCCGATTGGTGGGAGAACAAGGCAAGGTTCTGGCCTTTGACATTCAGCCGCAGGCGGTACAAAGCACCAATGAGCTTCTTGTGCGGGAAGGGCTTTCTTCCATAGGTCAAGCTGTTTTAGACAGCCATGCCAATATAGACGCTTACGCTCCACCCTGCTCGGCAGATGCGGTGGTGTTCAACTTTGGCTTTTTGCCCGGTACAGACCATACCGTATATACCCAGCCCCAAAGCAGTATTGCAGCCATTAATAAAGGGCTGCACATATTACGCCCGGGCGGGCTGATGACCCTGTGCATTTACTACGGCGGCGACACGGGATACGAGGAACGGGATGCCCTCCTTGCCTTTTTGCCCACCCTGGACAGCAAACAGTACACCGTGCTGCAGTGCGATTTTTGCAACCGCGGTGGTGAACCGCCCATTCCGGTTCTTATCTGGAAATCTGACGTATAACGAAGCTTATCTAAAAAGCGTATTCTCTGGTGAACACAACACCAAAGAATACGCTTTTCTTCTACACAAGTACCATTGATACTCTCTTATACCTCCATCCAGCCGGCGTCAGAGGGGTTGTCCCGGAACTGGCGGATGCGGGCAATGTCGGAGCTTTGAATGTAACCATCAGCGGCGGCAACCTCCAGCAACGCATCAAGATTAGAAAGAGATACGTTTTTGACCTGAGCCTGTGCCATGCGGTCAATGCCCTTTTGCATGCCGTAGGTAAAGATGCTGACAATGCCAAGCACCTGGGCACCGGCTGCACGCAGCACCTCTACCACCTCCAGGCAGCTGCCGGCGGTGGAAATAAGGTCTTCTACCACAACTACCTTTTGACCGGCCTCCAGCTTACCCTCAATTTGGTTGGTTCTGCCGTGATCCTTGGCTCCACTGCGGACATAGCCCATGGGCCGGTTTAAAATGGTAGCGGTAATGGCTGCGTGGGCAATGCCGGCAGTGCTGGTTCCCATAAGTACCTCACAGTCGGAGTAATGGGTTTTAATCAGCTCCGCCAGCCCGTTTTCCACATGGTCGCGGACAAGGGGCGCACTAAGGGTCAGACGGTTATCACAGTAAATGGGGCTCTTGATGCCGCTTGCCCAGGTAAAGGGCTCCTGAGGGCGCAAAAACACTGCACCGATACTTAACAAATCCTTGGCGATGGTTTTTTCCATAGACATATATTTTTTCCTCCGAATTCTATTTTTAGTTCAAGTTCTATTCTACTTACAATTTGGTTCAGCATGCCCAATGTAACTGGTGTGCTATACAGGTTTGTAACAGTGAATCGTATGTGTGCCTGTGGCACATCATGCTCTTTACATATGGCTAAGGTCAATCCAATATCGCTGGAGGTTTACCTTCTCATCTGGCTCAAAGACAGTTGATTCATATAATCCACCATATGATATAATTGTTTTCCGACTTCCAATATTATCATCATCACATGTAACCAATACTTTTTCTAAACCAATACGCTTACAAAATGGCAAGCAATCGTGCAGCATTTTAGTTGCATAGCCTTTTCGGCGTTCTGAAGGCCGAACCGAGTAGCCAATATGTCCACCAAACTTTTCAAGGAAGTCATTAAAGTAATGCCTTACTTGTATCATTCCAACGATTGTAGAATCATTTTGTCTAACATATATGAATTGTGTTGATTGTACCCAATTTGTTGGAACAGTATCTTTATGGAGCGGAGATTCAGTCTGTTCAAGCCATTCTGCCGGATCTTCCATTCTTCGCAAGGAGCCGCATCCGTCCATTGAGCTATCAGCGTTAAGAAACTCCTGACGATAGGATGCAATTTGTTCACAAAAAGAAGAATTTGGAGTTATCAATAATAGTTTTTCCACATTGTCCCTCCTGTTATTAAATAACGCCCAGCATTATTTCTTTTGTATCCGCCTTTGACGAGCGTATTTAGATTTTAAAGGCAGTAATAAGGCCACATGCTCAAAATTAATATTAGGCAAAGCCTAATACCAATAATCCCCGACATATTAAAGCGAATACAGACTTCCCATACCACCCTGCGGGTGTTATTCTCCCACAAATTCTGCCATGCAGCGGCGGTAGGCGGCTACAGGGTCGGCAGCGGCGGTGATGGGTCTGCCCACCACAATAAAGTCGGTGCCTATTTCTTTTGCACGGGCAGGGGTGGTAATTCGCACCTGGTCTCCCACGTCACCGTCGGCAAAGCGCACACCGGGAGTTACGGTCAAAAACTCCTTGCCACAGGCTTCCTTTACCATACCTGCCTCCAAGGGGGAGCAGACCACACCGTCCAGACCCGCTTCCTTGGCATTTTGTGCATATTTTACCACAGTATCGTTGATGCTGGCATCAATGAGCAGCTCTTTTTGCATACGCTCCTCGCTGGTGGAGGTAAGCTGGGTCACAGCAATGAGCAGGGGACGGGTGCCGTCGGGGCGGGTCAAGCCCTCTGCAGCGGCCTTCATCATCTCAATGGTACCTGCTGCGTGGAGGTTGGTAATATCCACATCCAGACGGCTGAGGCATGCCATGGCTTTTTTTACAGTATTGGGGATATCGTGCAGCTTAAGGTCCAAAAAAATCTTGTGGCCACGTGCTTTAATATCACGGACAATTTGAGGGCCTTCGGCATAAAACAGCTCCATGCCAATTTTGACAAAGGGTTTTTCCTGGGTAAACAGATCCAAAAAAGCCATGGTCTCGGCGGCAGTGGCAAAGTCGCAGGCAATGATAACGTCTCTTTTTGTACTCATCTTACTTTCTTCCTCCAATAATATCTTGTAGGGCTGCAATACCCAGTGCTTCCATCTCTTTTGGCAGGTCTTCAATTATTTTTTTGCAGGCAAATGGGTCTCTGAGATTTGCCGCACCCACCTGCACCGCAGTAGCCCCTGCCATCATCATCTCAATGACATCCCGTGCACAGGATACGCCTCCCATGCCCATCACAGGGACAGACACCGCATGTGCCACCTGATACACCATGCGCAACGCCACAGGAAAGATTGCCGGACCGGAAAACCCACCCATGAGGTTTGCAAGAACGGGCTTGCCGGTTTTTAGGTCGATGCGCATGCCCAGCAGGGTGTTGATGAGGCTGATGCCGTCTGCACCGCCCTCTTCGCATGCTTTGGCAATGGCTACAATGTCTGTGACATTGGGGCTGAGCTTGATGTAAACCGGCTTTGTGGTAACCGCCTTTACCGCTTGGGTAATCTCCTTGGCGCTGGCAGGGTCTGTGCCAAAACTCATGCCGCCGTGGCGCACGTTGGGGCAGCTGATGTTTACCTCCAGCATGCCAACCTGCTCCTCTTTGTCCAGCTTTTGGCAGCAGTAAACATACTCCTCCAAACTAAATCCGGAGACATTGGCAATGACAGGTTTGTGGAAATACTGCTTCATTTTGGGCAGTTCATGGCTGATAACCGCCTCTACACCGGGATTTTGCAATCCCACAGAGTTGAGCATCCCCGCTTCGCACTCGGCAATGCGGGGGGTATCGTTGCCAAAGCGCGGCTCCCTGGTGGTACCCTTAAAAGAAAAGGAGCCTAATATGTTAATATCGTAAAAATCTTTAAATTCCTCACCAAAGCCAAAGGTGCCGCTGGCAGGAATAATGGGGTTGTCCAGCGCAAGGCCGGAGAGGGTTACCGATAAATCTCTGGTTACCATATGATTTCCTCCTTCTCCAGCACAGGGCCGTCTTTACAGATGCGTTTGCTGCCATACTTGGTCTTGCAGTTACAGCCCATACAGGCGCCAAAGCCGCAGCCCATGCGCTCCTCAAAGCTAAGCTGTCCGTCGGTGGGGCAGGCATCATACAGTGCTTTAAGCATAGGGATAGGCCCGCAGCTGTAGTAGTAGTCGTACCCTGCAATTTCCTTTTGGTCCAAAAGATTTGTAACAAAGCCTTTGGTGCCAAAGCTGCCGTCTACGGTTGCCACCGTCACCGGGCAGCCAATGGCTCTAAACTCGTCTGCTGCAAATACATCTTCTTTAGAGGCAAACCCAAGAGCCACCACCGGTTGCTTACCTGCCATAATCAGTGCTTTGGCAAGGCCAAACAAAGGGGGTACTCCTACACCGCCGCCTGCCAGCAGGGGCTTCTGCCCACTTTTGCTCACAGTAAAACCGTTGCCCAATCCGGTGAGCAAATCCAGCTGTGTACCGGGTTTCATCTCCCGCATTTGGGCTGTTCCCTGCCCCACCACCTTGTAGATGAGGGTGAGAGAAGCTTCGTTCCAGTCGCAGATAGAAATGGGCCTGCGCAGGTATTTGCCCTCCAGCAGAATATTGACAAACTGCCCCGGTGCTGTGATGGCGGAGGTATCGCCGCCTAGCTCCATTAAATAAACATCCTTTGCCAGCTTTTGATGCTGCTGGATGGTGTAAATTCCTTGCTTCATTTTTGGTTTCCTCCTTACTGCTTCTGCCAGACAATGTTGCCGTCTACCATGGTCATCACCGCTTCGCCACAAAGCTCCCAGCCTGCAAAGGGGGTGCTGTGTCCCAAAGACACAAATTTGTCCGGTTCCACCGTCCAGCGGCTTTGGGTGTCCAGCAGAGTCAGGTCGGCAGGCTGTCCCTCCCCAATGGAGCCACCCTGCAGCCCAAAGATAGCTCGTGGGCGCACCGACATGGCCTCCACCAGCTTTTCCAGGGAGAGAACACCCTTGTTGACCAGGTGGGTGTTGAGCACGCCAAAGGCGGTTTCTAGCCCCACTACGCCCATCATGCTCTTTTCCAGCCCCTTGCATTTTTCTTCTGCACTATGGGGGGCATGGTCGGTGGCCACGCAGTCTATGGTTCCGTCCACCAGCCCCTGCACCAGCGCATCTCGGTCTGCTGCACTGCGGATGGGGGGATTCATTTTAAAACGGCCGTCCTCCTGCAGCATGGAGTCGTTCATCACCAGATAATGGGGGCCGGTCTCGCAGGTGATGTCCAGGCCCTCGGCCTTGGCCTTGCGGATCAGGTCCACGGTCTCCTTGGTGGAGATATGGCAGACATGGTAGGGACAGCCTGTCTCCCGGATCAGTTCGATATCCCGGGCGACCTGGGCCCATTCGCTTTCGGAGCAGATGCCGCGGTGGCCGTGGGCCTTGGCATACGCGCCGTCGTGGATGTAGCCGCCCCGGAGCAGAGAGTTGTCCTCGCAGTGGGCCACGATCAGCTTGCCCAGAGCCTTGGCCCGGAGCATAGCCTGCCGCATCCGGTCATCGGACTGGACGCCTCTGCCGTCATCGGAAAAGCCGATAACGCCGGGCGCCATGCCCTCCAGATCCGCCAGAGTCTCGCCCTTTTCGCCCACAGTAATGGCGCCGTAGGGATACACGTGGATGCAGGCGGACTCCTCAATGAGGTCCTGCTGCAGCTTCAGGTGCTCCACGCTGTCCGGCACGGGATTCAGGTTTGGCATGGTCATAACCTCGGTATAACCGCCCGCCGCGGCGGCTCGGGTACCGGTGCTGATTGTTTCTTTATATGAAAAACCCGGCTCCCGTAGATGAACATGTACATCTACGAAAC
>JAEYXR010000044.1 GCA_023431215.1 Bacillota bacterium | reverse complement strand
GGTAGAAATGGCAGCAGAAACAGTTGGAGAAAGCGACCTTGCTCAGGCAGCTATTGCCAGGTCGCTATTTGAGCGTGAAGACTACGGCAGCACAGTAACTATGGACGGTCGTTGTATGCTCCTACATTGCCGTACCGCAGGTGTATCCAAGCTTCATTTGGGCGTGATTCATCTGGGGGGCGCTATCCGTCTGGACAGTAACCAAACCCCCAGTGCCGCACTGGTCATGCTGGCGCCGGTTTCCTGTCCGCGGCAGGCGCTGGATGTACTCAGTGTGGTGGGCTGCTCCACTGTGGAATCTCCCTGGTTTTTAGACGCTGTTTGCAGTGGGAATAAGGCTGCATGCTACAAAGCTATCGAGCAGGTTTTGGCGGCATACTATAACAACACCGTAAAACTTCAGTAGTTTATTCCCCTGTGGGGATATTATCGGTTGTTTATAACCCAAAACCGAAGCACAAACTTAGGCGGCGGGAATTTTCAGTATATATAGAAGGAGTAGAAAGATGGCAGGCTTTTTTTTCAAAAAGAAAAAAGATGCAGACATAGTAGCAAATAATTTTCAATGCCTGCGACCGAAGGATATTCGTGTTGGGCTGCCCGTTATGGACAAATATGACGCTATTCGTTTGGCAGGCAGAATGCTTGTAGAGCGGGGCAGCGTTGAAGAGCCCTATGTGGAAGCAATGATTCAGCGCGAAAACACCGTAAGCACCTATCTGGGTGATGGGGTAGCCATACCCCACGGAATTGGCGAAGCTAAAAAATACATTAAATCCACCGGGCTTGTGGTACTGCAGTTTTCAGGAGACGGTGTTGACTTTGGCACCGGCAATGTTAAGCTGTTAGTTGGAATTGCCGGGCTGCACGAAGAGCATATCCCCATTTTGCAGGCGGTAGCAAAAATTATTATGAACCAGGAGCTGCTGGAGGAATTACAGCAAACCTCAGACCCAAATTTTATTCACCGAATACTCACCACCGGAGGAGATAATCAATGATCATTACAGTTACCCTCAACCCTGCTATGGATAAGACGGTTACTGTTCCGGAGTTTGCCGTTGACAAGGTTAACAGAGTTGGCAGCATTCGCCTTGACCCGGGTGGAAAAGGCATCAATGTATGTAAGGTTGTAGCTGCTTTGGGCGGCGAAAGTATTGCCATGGGTCTGCTGGGCGGCAATACCGGCAATGCCATTCTAAAAGCACTGCACCAACTTACCATTGAAAGTGATTTTGAAATAATATCGGGTGAGACAAGAACGAACCTAAAGGTGGTTGACCCCGATGAACAAACATATACAGATATCAATGAACCCGGCCCCTCGCTATTACCCAAGGAGATATCCGCCTTTGAAGAAAGGTTGTTCCGCCGCGTCAAGGCCGGAGATATTGTTGTTTTTGCAGGCGGTGCACCCAAAGAAATTACACCCCAAATGCTGTCCCAATGGGCATTGCGGTGCAAAAAACTTGGTGCTTTTGTCTACGCCGACCTGGATGGTGAACTTCTTGCAAAAACCGTAGAAACAAAACCCTACTTTGTAAAACCTAACGATGCTGAGCTGGAGCGGCTTTTGGGTATTAAAACAGAAACTCAGGATGATATTGTACGGGGTGCATCACTACTGCTTCAAAAAGGTATTGATCGGGTGGTGGTGTCTTTGGGTGCAAAGGGTGCGTTGTTTGCTGCAGAAGGCCAGATGCTCATTGCCGAAAACCTGCCGGTAGAGGTTCGCAGCACTGTTGGTGCTGGAGATTCTATGCTTGCGGCTTTTGCCTTGTGCCATACCAAGGGTATGAGCTGGTCTGAATCTGCCCGCTGGGCTATGGCTACCGCCAACGCAAAGGTAACCTGTGAAGGCAGCAGCCCCCCTACTCTTGCACAAGTGGAGGAAAATTACAGACAGATTGTATGCCGATCAGTGTAACTAACATTTAGGCCAATACTGCCGTATTCGCAGCCGGCACCTTAATTAACGGTTTTTCTTGGCATACGCGGCGTTGTTCTAACACTTAGCCATCCTATTTTGGTATTAATGAGAGGAAGATGCATGATGAAAACAAAAGCGGTAAGATTATATGGAGCCAATGACCTGCGACTGGAAGAATTTGAACTACCCCAGCTAAAAGACGATGAAATTTTGGTAGAGGTAGTCTCTGACAGCGTTTGCATGTCCACCTATAAATGTGCTATTCTGGGGCAGAACCACAAGCGAGTCCCCCCTGATGTTGCAAACAATCCGGTGATCATGGGGCACGAAATGGCAGGAAATATTGTTGCTGTGGGTAAATTGCACCAGGAGCAGTTTAAACCAGGCATGAAGTTTACATTACAGCCTGCCTTAAACTACAAAGGTACCATGTGGTCCCCCGGTTATTCCTACCCATACTTTGGCGGAAATGCCACTTACATGATTATTCCGCCTGAAGTAATGGAGCTGGGATGCCTGCTTGAGTATAAGGGAAAAGCATACTATGAAGCATCCCTTGCCGAGCCTATGTCCTGCAGCATTGGCGCCATGCATGCTGCTTACCACACCCGCATGGGAGATTACCACCATATCATGGGCATACGCGAAGGTGGAAAAATGGCTATTCTGGCCGGTGCCGGCCCAATGGGGCTTGGCGCAATCGACTATGCCATCAGCTGCGACCGCCGTCCCGGCACCATTGTGGTAACAGATATAGATGAAGCCCGCCTATCCCGTGGCCGGGATCTGTTTTGTGAAAAGTCAAAAGCAGCCGGAATTGAGCTTGAGTTTATTGATACAGGAAAAATGGCAGACCCTGGCAAGGAACTGGAGGAGCGCTTTGGCGGCTTTGACGATGTGCTTGTTTTTGCGCCCATTGCCTCTGTTGTAGAGCTTGCCAGCGATATACTGGGACGCGACGGTTGCCTTAACTTTTTTGCAGGCCCCACCGACACAAAATTTTCAGCCAAGCTGAATTACTACGATGTTCACTATAATTCCACCCATGTAATGGGCACCACCGGCGGCAACACCGATGACCTTATTGAATCCTTGGAGTTGTCTGCGGCAGGAAAAATTGACCCGGCAGTGATGGTCACACACATTGGCGGCTTGGATTGTGCCTGTGAAACCATACTGACTCTGCCCAAAATTCCCGGTGGCAAAAAGCTAATTTACAACCATATCTCCATGCCGCTGACCGCATTGGAGGATTTTCGTGCATTGTCTGCAAAGGATACCCGGTTTGGTGCTTTGGCTGATATTATAGAGTCTCATAAAGGACTATGGTGCTTTGAAGCAGAACAATATCTGCTGGAAAATTGGAAATAGTATCAATTACACTATCAACATACTATCTCCTCGCAAAACTATTATTTCTTAATTTTTTAGCTCAACTATCATGTTAGCCGGCCACCGGCAGGATAGGGAGGAAACAGATGATTTATAAAGCCAATCCCGTTTCTGAGGGAATCGCCATGGGTTCGGCATTTTTGTACCGTCCATATATACCTGTTATTGAGGAAGCATCTATTGACCAAAGCCAGGTAGAGGAAGCTTTGGCACAGTATGACCGGGCAAAAAGTGCGGCAAAAGCCGAACTTGATGGAATTTTTGCAAAGCTGTCTGCCTCAGACCCCGAAAAAGCAAAAATTTTTACCGCGCATCTGGATATTCTTTTTGACGCAGCTATGGATGAGGACATCAGGGATGATATTACCTATGAGCTCCTGACCCCCCATTGGGCAATTCACAAAGTGTATGAAAAGTATATCAAAATTTTAAGTAAAACGAAGGATGAGCTGATTCGGGAACGTGTTGCGGATATTAAAGATGTAAAAAATCGTCTGCTTCGCTGTTTGGAGGGACTGCCGGAGCAAAATCTGGCCAGTCTTGATTTGCCTGTTGTGGTGGTTGCACACGACCTCTTCCCTTCCGATACGGCTACTCTGGATCGTTCCAAGGTACTTGCCATTGTCACCGAAGTGGGGGGAGCCACCTCACACAGCGCAATTATCGCCCGCAGCTACGAAATTCCTGCCTTGCTGGGCCTGGCCGATGCCACACAAAATATTCCCAGCCATACGCAGGTAATTGTAGATGCCATAGAAGGCCTTTTGATTACAGCACCTGATGGTGCACAAATAGAAAGTTACAAACAAAAGCAGCAGGCCTTTGCCACAAAACGTGCAGAGACAAAGAAGTTTTTGGGTGTAGAGCCTAAGACCGCAGATGGTGTTCGCATTGAAATAGAGCTGAATATTGGTTCTGCCAGTGTACTGGAGTTGGAAGGAAGCGCCTATTCCGACGGTGTGGGACTGTTTCGTACCGAGTTTTTTTACATGGGCAAAAGTCAGCTCCCCACCGAGGAGGAGCAATTTGAAGCATACCGTAAGGTTTTAATGGAGTTTGGTGACCGCCCTGTAACCATCCGTACACTGGACATAGGCGGCGACAAAAAGCTGGACAGCATGGAGCTGCCGGTAGAAGAAAACCCGTTTTTGGGCAACCGTGCATTACGCCTTTGCTTCAGTAAACCCGATGTATTCAAAACCCAGCTGCGTGCCTGTCTGCGTGCCAGTGTGTATGGCAATCTATGGCTGATGTTTCCTATGGTAAGCAGCCTGGACGATATTCGGCGCGCCAAGGCGGCTGTTGCCGAGGCTAAGGCTGAATTGGATGCTCAGGGAATTGCCTATAACTCCAATATGAAGCAGGGCATTATGATTGAGGTGCCTTCCATTGCCATTTTGGCAGACCTTGCCGCTCAGGAGGTAGCCTTTGCCAGTATTGGCACCAACGACCTTACGCAATATACCACCGCTGTAGACCGTATGAACCCTGCAATTACACAGTATTATCAAACCTATTCTCCTGCCATATTCCGCCTTATTGGCCACATTGTCAGTGAATTTAACAAAGCCGGCAAACCCATTTGCGTCTGCGGAGAAATGGGTGGTGATAAGCTTGCCGTACCTGTGCTTGTGGGGCTGGGGATGCGCAGATTAAGTATGGGCATTTCTTCGGTAGCATCTGTAAAAAAAATACTTTCCGGTATAAGCCTGCCTCAGGCACAGAAACTGGCCGCCATAGTACAACAGACTGCAACCGCCCAGGAAGTAGAGCAGCTTTTGCGCAATGAGCTTTCTACTCTGCTTTAACAGTTTTTTATCTTTATAATAGCCTTTACCAAAAGAGCAGTTGACATAAAGTCAACTGCTCTTTACACGCTGCTGCTATTTTAATTTAGTTGCTTACAGATATCGTTGCAAGGTTTGATACAAAAGTTCAGGTTCTATTGGCTTTGACAAATAATCATTCATTCCGGCCGGAGTAAGCTTCTTAAGCTATCGAATAGAACGTGTTGCAGTCAACCCATCCATTACCGGCATTTTCCAATCCAAAAGGATTATATTGTAGCGCTCCTGCCTAGGTCACCTGTTGCATATTGTTTCTAGTTAACCGCATTGGCAATGAGGTTAACCAATATTTGCTGCAGCTTCATTGCATCCCCAATATAATAGTCTTCAACATAACTGGTAATTACTCAGTCATAGCTCACACCTTTTACTGCTTGAGAGGTACATCTTATATTGTATATTGCATACTTAGTTCCTCCGTATTACAGACATATGGCTGCAGCTTGCTTTTGCAAACAAGCTTTTAACTTGATGATGAAATATAATAAAAGACGCCTGTTATTAAAAAGTGTACTCAACTTAAGCCGCCGACTATACAGCGTAAAAACAACCATTCATCTAAATGGGGTTGGGCTCCTTTTTATTTTGGCAGTTTAAATTATATAGCAAAGAATAGAAGCATTTAACATATATTGTCATAAAGTCTTTAAAAGCTATCCTTGCATTTTTAAGTTTTCTTTGACATGCAGCAAAAATATACTATATTTAAAGCCGTAATGTTAAGTAGGCTACTGCTTAACATTACGGCTTTATAGCACTAAATTCTCTTAAAAAGCTGCTGCTTCGTTGACCGTATTCATTGCCAGCATAACTCTCATATTGCCGTTTTTACAGCGCAGCTCATCTAAAAACGCTTTGGATTGTCTTGGATTTTTCAGTGTCAACTCATAAGTAAGCTCAAATACGGCTCCATACTCCTCTGTTTTCACTTTAACCAGGCGGTTAACAGCAGTATATTGTTTTAAAATATCATCAAACACACCACAATAATCCATATCCTCCGGCAGTAAAATTTTCAGTCTCATGGGGATTGCCTTTTTGCGGCCAAAGTGCAACTGCTCCAAAGCTATTATCACCACGCACATTATTACCGCAAAAATCAGTGCATAACCAATGAATCCCATTCCACAAGCAAGCCCCACCCCCAAGGAAAAGAACACATAAGCAATATCCTTGGAGTCTCCCGGTGCCGATCGAAAGCGAATCAGACTAAAGGCACCTGCCAGTGAAAATGCCCGTGCCACGTTGCTTCCAACCAAAAGAATTATCATGGCAATGATAGCGGGAAGCATAATAAGGGAAATGGGAAAGCTGGCTGAAAAGCTTTCACTACGGTGTGTAAAAAGATACACCAAGCTGATGCACAGCCCTATTGCAAGAGCAGAAACTATTACGGTCACTGTTCCACCCATGGTCAGTGTGTCGGAAATACTACTGCCCAATAAAATGTCAGTCATTTTTTTACCTCCTTATAACTTCCTTAAAATTGAATCATCTTAAGCATTTAACGCAGCATCACTATTATGCTGCAATATACCCTAAGTTGCGTATGTAGGTTTTAAACTCTGTACCATACTTGGAAAAGCTGGTACGGTAAATCTTTTGCTCCCATAAAATATGTGTAAGCCAAAGAGGAATTGAACCCTGGCATTTAATTTCCATCAGCATTTTATCTTCCAAAAGCGGAGCGCCGTAATCGCCCTTTATCAAATCAACGCAGCTGCGGCGTGTTAAAATATTCTGGTCAAAAGATACTCGTAACCCAGAGTCTGCGCGTCCAAAGAACGCCATCCGCTCATAACTGATGTAGACCTTTGGGTATACATCATTTCTTTGTAAAAACCACCGGATTTCTGTAAGCACCTGACCGTCCCGAACATTTGTCGTTTCCGGTATTTTTCCGTGGGTTACAAATTCCATTGCTGAATTATAAGGCAAAATCAGCCGCCGCTTGGAAACCGTTCCGCCTATTTTTTTCTTAAGCTCCAAGAATATCGGTTCAAAACCGGAAGAAAGAGGCTGATAAGCACGCAGCCGCAGTTTTTCTTTGTAATAAGGTTTTTGAATAGACCGGCGTATCACAGCATCATCTTGTGTATCAAAATAAAGATTGTAAATCATATAGCTTGCGCCGTTTTGGCAATACTGGTCATACTCCATGTGCTTCAAAAGTTCATTTTTAATGAGCTCATATTGTAAAGGGGTTACAAAATATTTAAGCTCTTTTCTCTTAAAGGTACATATAGCCACAGCTCATTTTCCTTTCTTACGTAGTGGGGGTTGCAGATGTTTTAGCCTGGGGCGGGTCAATCGCTTCACGTCCAGGACGTGCTCCACCGCCCATGCTGCCCGGTCTGCCGCCTCCGCCTGGCTGATGCTGAGTAGTATCAAGGTCATCGCCGTTTTTGTCTTTTAGTGTGCCGCCGGTTTTGGTCAGTGTGCCATCATAATCTATGGCGGTATCCATGGGTGCCATATTGGTGGTGTCTATTACAATATCACCCCCACTCATAACAATGTTGCCGTTAGAATCAATGCCGTCTCCGCCGTTTTGAATATAGATAGTACCACCGCTGATGGTAAGCGTGCCTGTCTGGCTGTTAACGTTGATGCCATCATCCTTGGAAACCACCTGAATATTACCCCCGCTAATGGTGATGTCGCTTCCCTCAATGCCTTCATAGCTGTTGGCAATGTCTATCTCGCCTTTGCTGATGGTGACAAGCCCGTCAGCGTTTATTCCGTCATCACCACACTGGATGGCAAAGTTGCCGCCCTCAATGGTAACACTTCCATTGGAATGCACCGCATCTTCAAAGGAAGAGATGGTAAAACTTCCACCCAAAACTGATACCAGTTCTCCCGCTTTCAGCGCTTTTCTGCTCTCTTGGTCTACGGCTGTGGCTGTTTCCTGCTGAAACTGTCCGGGTCCACCAGCCGTCATGTGGTCAGCAATTTTACTGGACCCTGCGTAGCCGTCCCCTGTGGTAAGGTCAAAGGTACCATCCTCAATTTTTAAGGTGCGCTCTGCCTGAATGGCATCATTTTTTGCTTGAATACTAAAATTACCTGACGCAATTACAATATTTCCTTTTCCCTCATCGGTGTCATTGCTGGAACGTAGGCCGTCCTTTCCCGCTGTAACTTGTATTGTGCTCTTTTCAATATAAAGGAGATCCTTCCCCACTATTCCGTCGCCGATTGCCTCTACAACAATATTTGCGCCTGTAATGACCAAATCGTCACGGCTGTTAATACCATCATTAAACTGTGTGGTTACAGTGAGTGTTCCTTCTCCGGCAATTTCCAAATCGGCCTTGGAATAGATGGCGCCACTGGGGAATTCTGTATCTTGGGTGGATATGTTTGCCTGTGTCACAATGTTGCTGGTACCCTCCTCCAACATGATCACTACCTGCTTTGCTTCCTTAATGTTGATGGGAGTGTCGGTGCTGCTGTTAATATTGGCTTCATCTAAAATAAGGTAAACTGTACCGTTGTCGGCTGTTTTGTCAACATCAACAACAATGCTGCCATCATGCAAGGTTCCTGTTAGCCGATATGTGCCGCTTTTTTCAATAGCGGTGGACCCATTGTTTAAATCAATGGTTGTTTGATTGGTAGAATCAACACCGCTGGCATACATACTGGGGGCATCTGTTGTACCAGTCTCACTTATCTGGCTCTGGCCTGCCGCCGTTTGGGAGGATATTGCATGATCTTCTGCTTTTGGGTTTGATTGGGCACAGCCCGCCAATAATGATACGCACAATATGGTGGCCACAGCCCCGGTAAAATGATTGTATTTCATAAACAACTCACCTTTCTGTGTACTCTGCAATGGTTTTATTATAAGGTTTGTTTTTGTTGGTTATTTGCAGGCAAGCTGAACTTCAGCTGAATTTCACATGAATAAATTATGTCCTTGGGAGATTTTTGAGGTGTTTGTATTACAGTAGGATGCATCAAAAAATCTTCCACCTGCTTACCCCAGAGTCTTGCATTGTGCTCAAAAAAATATTTCTAAAAGAAAAACACCCCCAGACAGCATACACTGTTGAGAGTATTTTTCATTGCTTATTTAATTTAAAAAATGTTTTGGAGGAAGCTCAAAGTCTTATTTATTAGCTTTTCTGGAGTAACGCATCAATCTTTTTGCTTATTTTTTTGCGGATATCACTCACCCATTCTTCTTCCAGGGTAAGATTCATGGTTTTAGAAAAGGAATAATAAAGATTAACCTGTTGATAATAAGTCTCCAGCTCACCACAGCTTTCTCCCAATAACACAGGCTTGGACAGTTCTTTTTGTTTTTGCGCAAAGCATTCGTCTGCGTACTCCATAAACTGGTTGAGAAGCACCTCGCTGCCCGGGTCAAAGGGAATACGCATCAGCCTCCACTGCACATTCTCTGCCAAGCGATAGGGCCTCAACAGGTTTAAAATCAAAAGCTCGTTACGTACATCTTTTTTGCGGTAATACGGCAGTTCTTCCGGCTTGGTGCTCCAAAGCGCAAGCTTTTCCTCCAGCGGCAGCATGCCAATTTTCAAAATGGCTTCACTGGGGCCAATTACTGCATATTCTATAGGTTCATCCTCTGCTTCCAGCCTTTGCTCAATGAGGTGGATGCTTTCATCCATACAGGCCACATAGCCAACCTCATAAATGCCGATTCGCCCTGCACGCCCGGCAATCTGCTTTACCTCCTGAGTGGTTAGCAGGCAAAAATCTTCTCCGTCAAATTTTTCTACGTCCGTAAAAATCAAGCGTCTGATAGGTAGGTTTACCCCCATGCCAATGGCATCTGTTGCCACTAAAACAGGATTTACCCCCTGAATAAACGCTTCGTACTGCAGTTTTCGCACCTCCGGAGGCAAGTCCCCGTAGATAACACTGTTGTTGATGCCTTTTTGAGAAAAATAGCTGGACAATTTAAGCACACCCCGTTTGGAAAAGGCCACAAGTGCATCTCCAGGTTTAACATCCGAAAGCTTATATGGTGTATGCTCAATCTGCAGGGGAACAAGTCTGGTATATTCCTTCAGCTCGTACTCATCTCCGCAGTCCCGTATCATTGCAAGTAGCTGGTCTTTTGCCAGGCGTGCGCCACAGAGGTGAATCTCGGGACAATTTAGCCCCAGTATCGCTCTGGTCCACGCATCCCCCCGCTGAGAGTCCTCCACCAATTGTACCTCATCAATGACTGCAACATCATAGCTGCTGTTTAAACCTGCTTTTTCCACCGTGCAGCAAAGATGCCTAGCTCCCTGGGTCTTAACCTCTTCTTCTCCTGTCAACAGGCTGCACGGCACACCTTCGCTGCACAGCCTTTCAAAGTTTTCCAGCGCCAAAATACGCAGTGGGGCCAAATAGATACCCGAACCTGCTTGTTTGAGCCTTTGTAGAGCCTGATAAGTTTTGCCGGTATTTGTGTCGCCCAAATGCAGATAAAACATGCGTTTTTGACGGTGTGCTTCCGGGTACTCATCCTGTGGGTGCTTGGGTAACAGGCGGCTAAATTCTGCCGAAACCATCTGGGGAATATGGCTGGTAACAAGCACGGCAATAATGCCGGACTTTAAATAGCCTGCTGTATCTTCGCTGACAATTTCTTCAAACCGATAGTCGGTATGGTTTTTCTGATTGTATTGCGCCAGCAGCTGCTCTGAAACAACATCCAACAGTTCTGAATAATTGTGATAAACCTTGGAATATTCCGGTAGCTGCTGAGGCGGCATTGCCTGCAGCCGCTTTATCTGATTACGAATTACCGATTCTAAATGCCACAGTTGCTTTTTTTTGGCACTTGCCACCTGCTCTTTTAACTGTGGATATGACTTTTTGATTTTTTGAAATGCTGTACGTAGCTTATGGTTTGATTTCATAAAGAAGATCACCTCATTAGTAGTGTATAAAAAATATGGGCTTTTACACAGCACCCAAAAGTTTCCCTTTTTTTGTGGTATACTAAACAAGAATTACACAAATAAGGCATTGTGTCAATGCCTTAAAATATCTCTGTCTGCCCAAAGGAGGTTTCTATTTGACGCCCAAAGAACAGTTTCAAGAGTTTTGCCAGCACTTATACTTAGACGTAAACCCTTCACAATATCTAAAAGAGTGTTCTCAATGTGGAAAATTACGGCAATCTCCCTTTGATATGCTGGAGCTTCTGCAAAAAACGCCTCAGTCCCCTATTCATCATCCCGAAGGCAACGCCTGGAATCATATGTGTTTGGTGGTGGATCAGGCTGCCAAATTGCGTACCCTCAGCCAAAACCCACAGGTCTTTATGTGGGCCGCACTGCTGCATGATATTGGCAAACCCCAAACCACCCGTGAGCGCAAAGGGCGCATCATCAGCTACGACCACGACAAAGTAGGCATGGAGCTGGCGCGTAAGTTTTTGACTATGGTGTGTGATGACAATGACTTCATTGATAAAGTGAGCAAATTGGTACGCTACCATATGCATGTGATGTTTGTGGTAAAAGATTTGCCCTTTGCGGACATTAATGCCATGAAGAGGGATGTGGATGTTCGTGAGGTGGCACTGTTGTGCTTTTGTGACCGTATGGGACGCACCAAAGGGGATGCACAGGAGGAGCAGGCTCAGATAGAATTATTTTTAAAAAAGCTTGGGGCAGAAAATGATATGGATTTATCGTCTTATTATCAATAATTTGTTTTGACAACAGCCATTGGATATGGTAATGTAATCTTGATTAATATAAAAAGAGGTGTCTTTTTGGAGATTGTTCTGTAAGGAGCATACGCTGCAGCTGTTTAAAAAAGCGATTCATCATCGCTCTATTTGTGTTGCACCCATGTTTTGTACAGAACTATGCCCAATCAGACCGAATGTTTATCGGTAAGAGCATAGTTTTGTCTATGCTCTTTTGTTTTGTCCAAAAATATGCTCCTGATTAACATGAAAAGGGATAAAACTCGTCAGACCCAAAGATATTTTAAAAAACCATATTACAGACAAAGCCCTTAAATTAAAAATAGTACGAGGTAATGATACTTGAATCACTTTATACAATATGGCGCGAGCCAGCGCTTTTTTACAGAAGCTACCCTGTATCCACAATATACACTTGCCAGAGTCATCTCTCAATTTAAAGATCAATATAAGATTATAACCGAAGCCGGCGAATGCTTCGCTAAAGTTTCCGGTAAGTTTCGTTACACTGCTTCCGCTTTACAGGATTACCCTGCTGTGGGGGATTTTGTGATGGTCGACAGCACCGAAAGCAGCTCCGGTAATGCCATCATCCATCATGTGCTGACACGAAAAAGCGCTTTTGCGCGTGCTGCAGCCGGTACCGAACCTCAAACGCAGGTGGTTGCTGCCAATATAGACGTTGTTTTTATCTGTATGTCCCTAAACAACGATTATAATTTGAGCCGATTGGAACGTTATCTCTCTGTGGCATGGGATAGCCGTGCCACACCGGTTGTGGTTTTAACCAAATCTGACCTGTGCCAAAGCTTGCCCGAAATACTGAACGAAATTTCTGCAGTTGCCCCCGGCACAGATATAGTTACTACCTCCAGTCACAGCCCAGACTCCTGCGAAAAACTGCTTGCTTATATAAAACCAGGCATCACCGCTTCCTTCATCGGGTCTTCCGGCGTGGGCAAATCTACGCTGATTAACTGTTTGGCAGGGAAAGAACTGCTGGCTACCTCCGAAATCCGTCAAGATGATGACAGAGGCCGCCACACCTCCACCCGCAGAGAGCTGCTGGTACTTCCACAGGGCGGTATTGTCATTGATACTCCCGGCATGCGGGAGCTGGGGGTAGAATCGGTGGACTTGTCCAGGTCCTTTGCAGACATTGATGAGTTGTCCGAAAGGTGCCGTTTTCGTGACTGCACGCACACCAAGGAGCCAGGGTGTGCTGTTTTACAAGCGCTGAAAAACGGCAGCTTGGATGCCCGACGGCTGGAAAGTTACCGAAAACTAAAGCGAGAAGCACGGTATGACGGCTTGTCTGCTAAACAAATTGAGACAAAAAAGCTAAACAGCATGTTTGAAGGCATTGGCGGTATGAAAAAAGCACGAAGCTTTATTCGCCAAAATGACAAACGAAGATAATGATTACGACAGATTGATTCTTCCATGTTCAGAATATTGTGACAAACTCTTTGCACAAAGATTTACCCCCGGGCGTATGCTCGGGGGTTTTGTATTAGTTGTCCTTTTGTTTGAAAGCATTTTACTTAATATCAATAATGCTTTATGTTATTGGTTATATCTTTTATGGAGAGACCTTAAAAGCATATTCACTAAACAAGCAGCATTGTTAAACTCTTATTGCCACATTGGTTCTGCAATGACAAACTTGATGGGTATCCCCATCTGGGAAAACATTGCCTCGTGCTCGGTTACCACATTGTGCTCAAAACCGCTTTGATGCAAATCCCGGGTGATATATTTTACGTCCCATTTGGCATCTTGAAGGTACCCCAAAGTATCTTCAAATAAAGGATCGTCATCGGTTTTAAACCAAAGCTGCCCACCAGGCTTTAAATACTTTCTGTACTGTTCCAGTTGGCGGGTATGGGTAAGCCGATGTTTGTGATAGCTCTCTTTGGGCCAGGGGTTACAAAAATTAATGTAAATTCTCTCTACTTTTTCTTCAGGAGTAAAAATAAGGTGAAGCCGCTCAATATCGTGGGACATTAAAAACACATTATCCACCGGCAGCTCCGCTTTTGCATAAGCGGCCTCCACCTTGCGCTTCGCTAGTACCAGCACTTCACTTTTAATATCCAGCCCAAGATAATTGATATTGGGCTGCCCGGATGCAAGCTGTGCCAAAAATCCGCCTTTGCCGCAGCCAAGTTCCATATGTACCGGCTGTGTTGGCCGGGCAAAAAGGTTGCACCAGTTGCCTCGTATCTGCTGGGGGTCGTCTACAAAAAAAGGGCAAGCCGCCAGTTCAGGACGTGCCCATGGCTTTCTTCTTAACCGCATTAATCGTTACCGCTCCGTTTATTTTTTCCTTTGGGCTGCACAGGGGCAAGAC
>JAEYXR010000125.1 GCA_023431215.1 Bacillota bacterium | reverse complement strand
GAGCAAGGCGTTTGCCCTGTCACTTACGGGAAAAACCGACCTAACCCAGCTGAAGGAAGTTGTACTGGAGCAGAATGACCCGGAATACTACCCGCAAGAGGCCCGGCAGAATGCAAGCTTTCGTGTATTGGAGGCCAACTTTGACAGTCGTGTTCAGGCACTCTTGGACATTGACCCAATCCAACGTTTTTTCTACCGATTAAAAACAAACCAGGGAGAACTCATGATATCCATGAGCAACATCGTCCGCAGTCTGCCACTGGGCTTTGTGGGCAGTACCATGCTTGCACCCGGCTCATGCAGCAAAGTCCGCATGCCCTTTGTACTGCCCAATGAGCTGCTAAAAAACCAGGCAGATATTTACGCAGATCTAGCTACCGGCTCCGCAGAATGGAAGGTTGTAAGCGGCCAGCCATATGAAACACACAGTGACGGCAAAACCTATTCTCACCAATACTTTGATTTTACAATCAACTCCCTGGCTATTGCAAGAGAGGGTAGCAGTAAGGTAGTGCTTGCCTTTACCCTCCATGACAAAAAGGATGGTGATGGCACCGGCGGCATCGAAAGTATTCTTCAGCTGGAGCGCGGCGAACAGGATAAAAGTGAAGCGTCCGCACTGGCTGTAGGCGGTCGCAGTGGGCTGGCTAACTTTTCAGGTGGTGACAGCAATATTGCAACGGTGGATGCTTTTGAAACAAACAAACTTATTTTCGGCGCACTGCAAGAAAGTGGCACTTGGGGCGCTTTTGACGGTCAATCCCGCCGAGGTATTCTTATTTTCACCTTGAGTGAGGGGGACCCCACAGAATGGTCACTTACCAGCAGCATGTTCCCCGATCTTAAAATTTCTGTAAGTGCAGTTCCCTATGCCCATATTCCGCTGCTTACACCAAAACCGGACATTGCCGTTGATGATACTTTTGAAAAAGCACTGGAAGAAGCGGTAAGCGGCGCAATTGCAGCATATAATGCCACCCGACCGGAACCAAGTGGGTTGGCTCCTGTTGGACTTTCGGATGAAGAGGTGCTGGGTAAGCAGGTACCATCGCCGTCCCTCACCCTATATGGCGAACAGCAGTTAAATGCCGTAAGGTCTGATACCGACTTTCTTGCCCTGATGCGCAGGCAAAAATGGATTCCCTCGGATATAGAAAGTATCGATTACGCACAGTACCGGTATGCGCCACAAGCAGTCATCACCCAAGGATGGGGTGGCCAGCACGACCTTGCTGTCCTTTCTAAAACGCTGTTGGCACGTCTGGGCTACAAACCGGAGTATCGAATGGTCACTATGACAGAAACAGGTATTCAGAATCTACAAAAGATTTCCGGGTTGGAAAGCGTTCCGGAAAAGATAATCGGTATCTCTTATACTGATGCCTCCGGCACTCAAAAACTCTTTGTACCAATCTTCAATGCTGATCTTTCAGAGCTTTCGGGGCTTGGATATTTGGCAACCAGCGACACCACCGTGGAAATTGTACCAATGTTGGGTAGAATTACCATAGAATTGTACGGCAAAGTTATTGGAAATGCCGGTAGTTTGATGCAAGCCAACAGTGACCTTTGGGGGTCACTGGGTGCAGCCATGGAGGGTGACGAGTACGAGAGCGGTTACTACGAAACAATTCCCCTCCTTGATCGGGAGGTCTCATTGCCGGACATGAGCCTGGATGCCATTGACATCAGCTACCTGGCTAAACCAAAATCCGACGGCAGCTCGCTGCTGCTGCCGGTGCTGGATACACGGCAAGGACTGATTTATGATCCAAATACTTGGGTAGACAGCTCCTACTATGAGTTTAAGCGTCTTAATATTAAGCTCAACGATGGGCAAACAACCTCGGTGCATACTACCATGCTAAACCCCGGACAAAAAATCAACGAAATTTTTCATACTTTAGCGTGGGGTGTGCCGGAGCTTACCCCTGATTCTGCCGGCTCTATTGATTCTATGGCAAAAACCGAAGCAGCGGCAGCAACCAATCCTGCCAATTATTCAGTTTGCCGCTGGCTGGGTCATGCTACCATCAGCCGGCTGGTTATGGGTCTTAGCGAAGCAAGCCGCACCTACGCCAGTACCCTAAATATTATTGCGGGACGTTCTGACCAGGCAATTGCTCTGCTGTCAACCACCAAATCGGATGGAAAAATTGCTGAAACCAGTGTGGATCTTGTAAATCATCGCAACCAACTCCACAGTGGCGATGACTCCGTAAAACAGGCATACAATCTTTTATACGGTTACTATGCCAGCGACATGGAAGCCGTGGCACTCCCGGGCGGCGTTGGTTTCGGCTATACACAGGTCTGGAACAATCTTCCCAATGGTACTGTCATTAACGAAGTGGAAATTGAAAGCAGCGAATCCGTTGAAACTGCCATATCCACCCTTGGTAAGGATAACTACCCCGCTCTTCTCTGGGAGCGCATGCGTGGAGATGTCGATGGTACTCCACCACATATGCTTTACCTCATTCCCAACAACCCCTCTATTATAGACGGAAAGTCTCGTTGGGCTTGGCTGGAAATAGACCTTGCCACTTACGATGTAGTATCGGTTTTTGATACAGGTGAACGTGCTGGTATGGGTGAGTATCTCATTGGATGTTTTCCCGGCAACGGTAATTATGGAGAAGTCGGCGCAGGTATGTTGGTTGGCGTTACAACCGCTGTAGGCAGTGTAACGGCATACTCACTCAACGGAGATGATTTTAAAACCGTACTCAAACTGGCGGAGGCAAAATGCACGGAGATAGGCAAACACCTTGCCAATGTCAGTGATGTAACCGGTCGTATTGATGCAGGTGGAAAGTTCAAAGAAGGTCTCTCTGGTGAATATGACTGGGATGAATGGGTGCCTATCAAATGGGAAAAGCTTTTTGAAGGAGGAGAAAGTCTCTTTGTGAATAAGCTCACTTTTCAAGATGGCTATAACTATGCAGTTGAGGCATATTTTAACATGTACAAATCATAGCCTATAAAATCAGAAAACAGATTGCGCTACAAGCAGTTTTCTTTTCCATCGTCAAAAGCCGAAAGATTATAATCTTTCGGCTTTTTGTGCTTTTATGATAAACGTTGGTATTGACTTTTTTAAATTAGGCGAATATACTATTCATATCTAAATAATTTGATTTGAGGTGATAAAGCTTGGATGGTAACCACACAAATAATGCTAAAGTCTTTAAGGCGTTATGTGATGAAAAGCGCCTTGCTATTTTAGAACTACTGCAAAGCGGTGAAAAATGCGCCTGCATTCTCATTGATCAAATGGCTATTGGCCAATCCTCCTTGTCTTATCACATGAAGATTTTATGCGAATCTGGTATTGTTGAAAGCAGGCAAGAAGGCAAATGGACTCACTATCGGTTAAGTGAATCTGGCAGCAAATATGCAGCAGAGCTTTTGGTTAAGCTGACTACACCTTTTGCTGAGCAGATACCGGATGAATGCTAAATAAGAAAAGCCATCCTTGTGATGGTTTTTCTTACAATTAATATATCAACTTTTTTTGATATAATCTCAAGTTTAGGAGGGATTTTATTGCAGCTGATACAAACGGTATGGCTCTTTTTTCAGGATCAAATTTTAGGCATGAAGTGGCTAAATAATCTTATCGGCAATTTGCTTTCTGCCGGTGGAGTTGACGTCAATAGTCGCATGGGGGGAAGTGTACAGTTTTTTCTTTATGATGTAATAAAAATTACGGTGTTGCTTTGCTTTTTAATTTTTGTTATCTCTTATATTCAAAGTTATTTTCCACCGGAGCGGAGCAAAAAAATTCTGGGGCGCTTCCGTGGAATTGGAGCGAATATTGCTGCTGCTCTGCTGGGAACGGTAACACCCTTTTGCTCCTGTTCCTCCATCCCCCTGTTTATTGGTTTTACTAGCGCCGGGCTTCCTTTGGGTGTAACCTTTTCTTTTCTTATCTCCTCCCCTATGGTAGACCTGGGTAGCCTTGTATTGCTGATGAGCATATTTGGTGCAAAAGTAGCCATAGTTTATGTGCTCATTGGCTTGGTAATTGCAGTTGTTGGCGGTACACTCATTGAAAAGATGCACATGGAACAGTATGTTGAGGAATTTATTCGTGCTGCCGGCAGCGTAGATATTGATGCTCCAACACTCACCAAGAAGGAACGAATCATATATGCCAAAGATCAGGTTGTATCTACCTTTAAAAAGGTGTTTCCCTACATCCTTGTTGGCGTAGGCATTGGCGCCGTCATCCACAACTGGATTCCCGAAGCTTGGATTGAAGCTGTACTGGGAAGTAACAATCCTTTTGGTGCTGTTTTGGCCACCCTCATCGGTGTGCCTATGTATGCAGACATTTTTGGCACCATTCCGGTTGCAGAGGCACTGCTTTATAAAGGTGCCCAGCTTGGTACCATCCTCAGCTTTATGATGGCGGTAACCACTCTCAGTCTGCCCTCTATGATTATGCTTCGCAAAGCTGTCAAACCTAAGCTTTTGGGCGTATTTATTGCTATCTGTACCGTCGGCATTATTATCGTGGGTTATTCATTTAATGCATTTCAATACCTATTGCTTTAATTTTAGGAGGAACTGATTATGGGTTTGTTTGGAAAGAAAAAAGAAGAATCTAAACCCTGCTGCTGTGGGGGCAACTGCAATGCTCAAACTATGAAGCAAGCCGAAGCTGCCAAAAGCAATGGAGCATCCATCAAGGTGTTGGGCTCCGGATGTACCAAATGCAATCAGCTGGAGGCTGCTGCAAAGGAAGCACTTGCCGAGCTGGGATTGGACACTACCATTGAGCATGTAACAGATTTTACACAAATTGCAGCCTATGGAGTGATGACGACGCCAGCCCTTGTGGTGGACGGCAAAGTGGTTTCTTACGGTAAGGTCTTAAAGAAAGATGAAGTGATAGCTATGATTCAAAAGGCACGAGGATAGGAAGCATGAAGCAACTACCCAAGGTCGCTTTTGTATGTGTCCATAATTCTTGCCGGAGCCAGATAGCTGAAGCTTTGGGCAAGCACTTTGCCAATGATACCTTTAAAAGTTATTCTGCAGGAACAAAGCTAAAACCTCAGATTAATCAGGACGCTGTACGGCTCATGAAGCTGCAATACGGAATAGATATGGAGCAAACACAAAAAAACAAGCTTCTTGCAGACATCCCACCTGTTGATATTGTTGTGACAATGGGCTGCAACGTACAATGTCCATTTCTCCCCTGCCGTCATCGGGAAGACTGGGGACTTGATGACCCAATCGGCAAGGATGATATCACCTTTTTAAAAACCATATCTCTTATTGAGGAAAAGATATTAAACCTCAAAGAACGCATACAAAACAATGGTCTCTAAAAAACCTAAGGGGTAAGCTATGTAGCTTACCCCTTAGGTTTTTTAGAGATGAAACATCTTTACTCAGCGTTAGTGTAGCAAGAGCCATCCTGCAATCTCATTCCGCCTACACCCATACCGCGTCCGCCACCCTGGCCTCTACCCTGTCCCTCACCGATTCCGGCACCGCAGTTCTCACCACAATTGCCAAATTCCGAACCGTTGGAGCCCAATCTTGCACCTAGGGCTTTGCCAATTTGTGCACCATCTGTTCCGTCACAGTCAGCCATGTTTTCTTCCAGTGCTGCAATAATCTCGTCTGCTTTTTCTTGTGTCATGTCGCCGGCTGCTACCTGGGCAGAAAGATTCTCTTTCTTCATCTCAAGCATTTGTGCTTTAAATTCTTCCAACACACCTGCATGTGATGATGCCATTGAGCCATAGGTTGTTCCGTTTTCAGATTTTTCGGCGACAACGCTTTCCACACTACGGCCGGTCATTCATGCCACTGCTTCTGCAGGAGTAGCATACTGAGATGCAGTGCCGTTGCCTTCATTTTAGAAAGAGGCCTGGTAAATGAATAGGACAAAGCAATAGACAATACGACAGCGGCCAGCAATGCCAGTAAAATGCTCACCAATAAAATGAAAAAGCCACGTGCCACTACTTCACCGGTGCCTTTTAAAAAAAATTGTTGTTGACAAAAGCAGATGCCCCCATAATCACTCCTGCCCTTCAATCAGGGTATGTCCTGTGGGTGCGTTGTCTCAGGATGGATTTAGTGCGCCGGCGGCAGATATGGAAAAATGTATCAAATGCGGCAAGTGCGTTAAGTTTTGCCCCATGAGAGCTATTTCTTTGGAATAAAAATTTATACATTGGAGTCCAC
>JAEYXR010000116.1 GCA_023431215.1 Bacillota bacterium | reverse complement strand
GCTCAAGGCGGTACAGGTCAGATAACCCTTGCCGCAGCTCGTAATGCCATGGGACTGGGCAATACAACCGGTGCGCTGCCGGTGGCAAACGGGGGTACTGGTGCCACAAGCCTTGCCAGTATTACAGTGGGCAATGCCACCAAGTGGAATAACTACACCATCTGGCAGGGCACACAAGCTGCTTATGATGCGATTACCAGTAAATCCTCTACTACGATTTACTTTATAGTGGGGTGATGGTATGGGGCTGAATATAGGTTCCGGCGAGCTGGATGCACTGATGGTTGGAACAAGTGAAGTCAGTGCAGTAATGCTTGGCAGTACTGAGCTTTGGAGTGGGGTAAAAGGCGATAGGCTATTTCTCAGTGATCCGGGTATTTATCCAATTACCCTGAGGGAAGTGAATAAGGAGAACGGTGCTACAATCAGTACTCTGACCCTGCCAAACGTGTTTACAGAGTTTACCGGCCTTGGTACTATGGGTAAACGTATTTTTGTAAATGGTAATATCAATAGCGTTCGGTACTCCATCTGTGAAATTAATGTAAAAAATGGAGTTATCTTAGGCTCACATGCAAATAACTTTAGAGCTGTTGGTGGCAGCAAAGATGTCCTGAATGCTACTATTGGCGGCAACTTGAGCATCATTAATCCTGATAACTACGCAACAATTTATCAAAACTCTGCCTATACTCCTGGCGCAAGAGGATACGATGGTGTTGCCGATGGCACGATGTGGGGACTCAACTTTTCACCGGAGGACCCTGTAAAGTTTCCAATCCTTAATTCAACTACTGCACCAAGTGTTGGCAGCACATCATCTTATAACAATTATCAGTATTTTGGTGGTGTAAGAACAAGGCTGTTTGCCACAAAATCAGATACGGTATTATGCGAGGTAAACCCAAATACAGCGGCAGTGATTGCAACCTACACGGTTACAAAACACGGCTACAAACTTTGCGGCCTAAAATAACGGGAGGTATTTATGAATATTGCTTATTTTGAAAAGAGCCTTGTGGAGCATCTGGGGGAAGATGCAAGAAAGAATTTTGCACTGATTGGTTTGAGCAACACCAACATTCGTCAATTTGGCGGGTATAGTTTGATAGAAATAACAGGAGAATTTGACAGCAGCAAATGCACGGCAGTTCTTACTGCGGAACAGGCCAATGCAAAAATTACCGAACTGTTTGTGCCTGAGCATTATATTAGCAATAACACCATCTTTCAGGCATCGCTAAACGCAAAAATAGCAGATGGAACTGTTAACCTTGATGCGCTGGATGAGAGTTTGGCGATTAGTGACCAGTACCGTTGGTTACAGCAGCAGAATGTAAGAGGGATAGGCACCACACAGCCACCGGCCCCTTTTGCAGAGGCACTGTAATATGAGCAACGCAACATCTTTGCGTCCTGATGCAATGGCAGCAGTAGGGGTGGCAGGAAGTATACTGGCTGCATTACTGGGCGGGTGGGACATGGCACTGCAGACACTCATCATATTTATGGCGGTAGATTACAGTACCGGCCTTGTGGTTGCCGGGGTGTTCCACCGCAGCGGAAAAAGCACCACCGGCAGTCTGGAAAGTCTTGCAGGGTGGAAAGGTCTTTGCCGCAAGGGTGGTACGCTGTTGCTGGTGCTGGTGGCGGCACAGCTTGACCGTGTCATGGGTTCGGAGTTTTGTCGGGATGCGGTGGTAATCGGTTTTTTGGCCAATGAGGCAATCTCTATTATTGAAAATGTGGGCCTCATGGGTGTGCCATTCCCACCTGTTCTTAGAAAAGCCATTGAGGTGCTGAAAAATCAGACAGGTGAAGAAGATGAAAAAAATCATTTATCTGTCTCCTGAACGCCGCCCTGCTCCACACGGCAAGTACTGGGGCATGGAGATTTATGAGCACGATGTGTGCTGCCAAATTGCCGCAATACTGAAAGAACTGCTGGTATACAACGGCTTTACGGTATTAATAGCTGCCCCAACAGATACTCTGGAGCAACGTGTGGCTCAGGCCAATGCCGCAAAAGTCGATTACTACCTGCCCATCCACACCAATGCCAGCGGAGACGGCACAAGCCCGGGGAAGGCAAGCGGTGCAGAGGTGCTTTATTATAACCATCCTGCCAGCATACGTGGGTCGCAGCTGATGTACAACAGGCTTACGATGCTTTATCCCTCCCGACGGGGAATCAAAGATTATTCCAGCTTTTATGAAAACCGTTACACCACAATGGTCAGTGTTTATCCCGAGCTGGGTTTTCATGATCACCCACAGGATGCACAGTTTATTGTCAACAACATAGGTGAGTTGGCAAAAGCACTGGCACAGGGCGTTTGCGATTACTTTGATATGGCCTATCTATCCCCACAGGAAGAAGCGGATGAGCTGCAGCAGCTTAGACTGGAAAATCATCATCTCAAAAGTATTTGTAATCAAATAAGTAAGCTTGTGGCGCAATTTTAGCCAAAAGCGTGAGAAAGTATTAATACAATACTTTCTCACGCTTTTTTTCTGTGTTTTTCTGCTCAAAACATTGCATCAAAATGGCAATACTGATATAATCAATGCGTATGCGCAAAATACTTGATAGCCTCGAATTACAGGAGGAAAGAACTTGTCTAATTTAGAAAGCGAAATTAAAAATAGGCGAACCTTCGCCATTATCTCTCACCCTGACGCAGGTAAAACTACCCTGACAGAAAAATTTTTGCTGTACGGCGGAGCCATTGCACTGGCAGGCTCGGTTAAGGGTAAAAAAACAGCCAAGCACGCCGTATCCGACTGGATGGAAATTGAAAAGCAGAGAGGAATTTCGGTTACCTCTTCGGTGATGCAGTTTAATTACGAGGGCTACTGCATCAATATTCTGGATACCCCCGGGCATCAGGACTTTTCAGAGGATACCTACCGTACCCTTATGGCTGCTGACTCTGCTGTCATGGTCATTGACGCCAGCAAGGGTGTAGAAAACCAGACTCGTAAGCTGTTTAAGGTATGCCTCCTGCGGGATATTCCCATCTTTACCTTTATCAATAAAATGGACCGTGAAGCCCGCAACCCCTTCGACCTTATGGAGCAGATTGAAAGTGAGCTGGGCATTAAAACCTACCCCATTAACTGGCCCATTGGCTGCGGAAAAGACTTTAAAGGTGTTTACGACCGCCACAAGCGTGAGATCATTGCCTTTACTGCCAGCGGTGGCCAGCGCGAGGTGGATAAAAAAGAGGTGGAGCTGGACGACCCTCATTTGGAGGAGCTCATTGGTACCGAGCTTTGCCAGACCCTGCGGGACGATGTAGAGCTGCTGGATGGCGCCAGCTATGACTTTGATATGAATGAGGTACGTCATGGCAGGCTATCACCTGTGTTCTTTGGCTCGGCACTTACCAATTTTGGTGTAGAGCCATTTTTGGAGGAGTTCCTCAAAATGACCACACCTCCGCTGCCCCGTCATTCCAGCAATGGAGAGGTAGACCCCTTTGATCCTGCTTTTTCTGCTTTTGTCTTTAAAATTCAGGCCAACATGAATAAGGCTCACCGCGACCGCATTGCTTTTATGCGCATCTGCTCCGGTAAATTTGAAAAAGGTATGGAGGTCTACCATATTCAGGGGGGCAAAAAGATTAAGCTGAGTCAGCCTCAGCAGCTAATGGCCCAGGATAGAGAAATCATTGAAGAAGCCTACGCCGGAGACGTCATTGGTGTGTTTGACCCCGGTATCTTTTCCATTGGCGACACCTTATGCAATGCCGCCAACAAGTTTGAATTTGAGGGAATTCCCACCTTTGCCCCCGAGCATTTTTGCCGCGTGCGCCAAAAGGATACGCTAAAGCGTAAGCAATTTGTCAAGGGCACCACCCAGATTGCTCAGGAGGGCGCCATACAAATCTTTCAGGAGCCCGGCACCGGTATGGAGGAGGTAGTGGTAGGCGTAGTAGGTACCCTGCAGTTTGAGGTGCTGGAATATCGCCTGAAAAATGAGTACAACGTGGACATTATCATGGAGAGCCTGCCATACCAGTTTATCCGCTGGATAGAAAACGAGGAGCTTGACCCCAAAAAGCTATCCCTAAGCTCAGACACCAAGATTGTTCAAGACTTTAAAGGAAACTTTTTGCTGCTCTTTACCAACAATTGGAGTATCCATTGGGCCTTGGAGCACAACGAAGGCCTGCAATTGAGCGAATTTAACCGCAACTAGCGGCAGTTACCACAGCACCGATAGACAAGACGTATGCTGCGGTACCCTGGCTTTAGGATTGCATATTGACGCAACCGGTAAGCCGAAATTTGAGGGTGTATTTTAACAAGGAAAACCGGCAACAAAAGCAGTAAGCTTGTTGCCGGTTTTTTTGCAAAAACACACAGATAGTGCTACAATAAAGAAATAAGATTTTCACCATAAATGAGAATGCGAAAGGCGGTGGCCCTATTGGCAAAAATGCTGGAGTCAGGCGAAAATTATTTGGAAACTATCCTGATGCTGGAGCGCCGCAATGGTACGGTGCGTTCAACCGAAGTGGCTGCTGCTTTGGGCTATACCAAGGCCAGCGTCAGCCGCGCCATGGGTCTTTTGCGGCAAAGCGGCTATATCAATATGGAAGATTTTGGCCCTATCTCCTTAACACAGGCAGGGCGGCGCAAGGCAGAAGAAATTTATGAACGGCATTGCCTGATTACACGATTTTTAGAGCTGTCTCTTGGGGTAGACCATGAAACTGCCATGGCAGACGCCTGCCGGTTTGAGCATGATATCAGCACCAAAACCTTTGAAAAGATACGGGAATATGTGTATGACAGAAGATAAGGATTCTATCAGTATTAAAGTCTGTACTCTTTGTCCAAGAAACTGCGGTGCCGACCGCACAGTGGCACAGGGACGCTGCGGCGGGGGCGGCAGTGCGCGCATTGCCCGCGCGGCGCTGCACCAGTGGGAAGAACCCTGCATCAGCGGTACCAGGGGCAGTGGTACGGTGTTTTTTTCCGGGTGCCCTTTGGGGTGTTGCTTTTGCCAAAACAGCACCATATCGGCACGCAATGACGGCAAAGATATCAGCATACAGCGTTTGGCAGATATTTTTTTAGAACTGCAGGAGGCGGGGGCGCACAACATCAATTTGGTAAGCCCCACGCAGTATGTTCCCTGGATTGTCAATGCGCTTACCAGCGTAAAGGCACAGCTTACCATACCCGTGGTGTATAACACCGGCGGTTACGAGAGGGTAGAGACCCTTCGTCAGCTGGAGGGGCTGGTGGATATTTATCTGCCGGATTTAAAATTTAAAAGTGTGGAGCTTGCAACAAAATACTGCAATGCGCCGGACTACTTTGAAACGGCCACAGCGGCTATTTTAGAAATGTTTCGTCAGGTGGGGCCGCTGCAATACGATGATACAGGACTGCTGCGCCGGGGGCTGCTCATCCGGCATCTTGTTTTGCCCGCAGGCCGACGTGACAGCGCAGCAGTGTTGGAATGGATTGGTGAACACCTGCCACCCAGTGAGATACTGATTAGCCTAATGAGCCAGTATACACCCTATGAAACCCTGCCCTACAAGGAGTTGAACCGGCGTATCAGCACCTACGAGTATCAATCTGTGGTGGACAAAGCTTTGGAGCTGGGGCTGGATGGATTTATGCAGGAGCGCAGCTCGGCTAAGGAGGAATATACGCCTCCTTTTGACTGTACCGGTGTGTAGCGCTGACACATCGTGGCAAATGCAAGTTGCAAACTGCTTTTGCTCGGTGGACTTTATATAGAGAAAAATGCGAATAAATATTGCCGAAATAGTGTAGCAACAATCAATTTAGCAGGAACCTATTAAATTATTGTCGAAATTATACAAAAAGTATAATTATTTCGGCAAAAGGATTCGGGGGAAGGACAGCTTGCAGAAAACAGAAATTCGCAAAGATTTATTGTTCTTTTTTATTTTGGTGGCTGCGGTAGGGCTTGGCAACGGTTTCAGCGATACCATTTTTTCTAACTATTTTAAAGAAGTGTACCACGCTACTGCTACCCAGCGGGCCTTTGTAGAATTCCCACGGGAGATGCCGGGCGTGCTGTGCGCTTTTGCCATTGCTGCCATGTCTGCGCTGGGAGACTTAAAAATTGCCGTGATTGCACAGGTGTGCAGCTGTATTGGGCTGATGGCCATGGGTCTTTTTACCCCATCCTTTGGTGTTATGCTGATCTTTTTGTTCATCAGCTCCTGCGGAATGCACCTGTTTATGCCCATTCAGGATTCCCTGGGTATGGGGCTGGCCGAAAAGGACAAGATTGGCGAGCGCATTGGGCAGTACATCAGCATCAAAACAGCTTCAGGCTTTGTAGCGGGAATCATTGTTTTCTTTGGCTTCAGAAGCGGTGTTCTGTCCTTTCAAACTCCTATCAAATGGGTTTTTGTATTTGCCAGTATCATCTTTGCCGTGGCAGCATTTTCTTCGGTTATGCTGCTAAAAACAGTACCCAAAGAGCTGGTTCCTGTGAAAAAGCGAAAATTTAAGCTGGTGTTTCGAAAAGAGTACAAATATTACTACCTGCTGACGGTATTAAGAGGTGTACAAAAGCAGGTAGCTCTTGTGTTTGGTGCCTGGGTCATTGTAGACCTTTTGGGCAAGGGTGCCGATATTATGTCGCTGCTTATCATCTGCGCCAGCTTTTTGGGCATCTTTTTTACCCGCTATCTGGGCCGCTGGCTAGACCGCTTTGGTGTCAAGCGGATGATGTATCTGGATGCCTTATCTTTTATCTTTGTTTATGTCCTCTACGGTATTACTGTGTGGCTTATCACAGGAGACTTTTTGCCCAAAGGCGGCTGGATGGTGCTATGTATCTACCTGCTGTTTATTTTAGACCGTCTTTCTATGCAGGTAGGTATTGTTCAGGCAGTTTACCTTCGGAGCATTGCCATCAGTCCCGAGGATGTTACTCCCACCCTTTCCACAGGCTTAAGTCTGGATCACATGGTATCGGTTTTGGCAGCCCAAATCAGCGGTTTGGTGTGGACTTTATGGGGTGCCCACTGGGTTTTCTTTATTGCCGCTTTTTTCTCTTTGGGTAACCTGTTTGTGGCTTTTAAAATGGAAGATGATAAAAGTGTTAAAAATATCCAATAGAATGCCGGCTGATCAACTAGAGAATTGTGTGATAATACGTTGTTGAAGATACTTTATTCTGCTAAGATAAGAGAAAGTACCAAAAACCAGTGATTGCACTTGTAAGTTGCTTCCTACCTGTGCATATACAAGTGGTAAGGAGATGTGCGGGTTGTTTTCTGTTGAACATGTAAAACCGGAGCTGCAAAAGCTTCATGATTTTTACCAGGCGTTTACGCAATATAGATTGGTAGACCCATTTACACATGAGGTATACCAGTTACAGGGCAGCAAAGCTGTAAAAGCGGATCTTCCTCCCTGTTACACAGTCTGGCATAGAGACAGCCCTTGTGTAAACTGCATTTCGATGCGCGCCTGTCGGCAAAGCAAAGAGTTTGTTAAAATGGATCAGCTTGACACACAATTCTTCATGGTACATTCCTTTCCTGTTAAGCTGGAGGACAGGCAGCTTGCACTGGAACTGATGGCAGATGTTACCGACAGCATGATGGTATTTGACTCTGCCACCAAGGACTACACTGAGGTTACAGAGCTGATTTCCAAAGTAAACAATCTGACCTGCCAGGATTCCTTTACAAAGCTGTACAATAAGCAGTACATTAAGGATAAACTGGATTTTCTTTGTCGCACCGAAACACAGAGGCCCATTTGCCTGATGTTTCTTGATGTGAACTCCTTTAAAGATGTCAATGATCGCTTTGGCCATATGCAGGGTGATATGGTTTTGACACAAGTGGCAAACGGAATTCATGCTTTGTGTCATCAAAACCCGGATTGTTGGGGCGGTAGAATGGGCGGAGACGAATTTTGTATTGTTTTTTGTGGGTATCCCCTTTGGCAGGTTGGTGCACTATGTGATGAACTGGCAGAAAAGCTTCATGAAATTGTATACCAAAAGGGAGAAAATTCTTTTCGCACCACCGTCAGCATGGGAATCGGCCAGCATCTTGCCGGTGAGGCCAGTGAGGATTTTATCCACCGGGTAGATATGATGATGTATCAAAATAAGAATAGTGAAGCAGCCCAGCGCTGATATCTATGAAAAGATAAATGAAGGCTACAAAGCACAATTCACTGTTAGTGCTTTACCAGTAAGTTTGGCGGTTGTGAAAGCAGCCAATGCTCCGGTGGAGCGTAGAATATGAAATTGAGAAGCAAAGCTGAGCATTTATGATGAAGTATCATCTTAAAAAAAGAAAGCCCATTGCCGGGCAATCGGCAATGGGCTTTCTTTTTTTGCGGCTTGCCACCGCAGCGGGAGGAAAAACATCGGTGGTTAAAACGGGCATTCCAAAGCTGTTGCCCGTACCAATACCGGTGTCATGCGCGGCGGCAAACCAAAGTAAGAAGTCTGACTGTAAGCTCTGCGGACACGGTAAAATCCGCATTACAACAGCCGGAGAGAGAATCAAGCCGCATTCGGGTAGATGCGGAGAAGTAAGTTTGGTCAGTGGCTTTTTAAAAGCCCGGAGGTAGAAGCTTATTTCTTTGCGATGGTTTCCTTTGCCTTGGCGGCAATGGCGGCAGCATCCAGACCGTACTTGGTCAGCAGCTGCTCATAATCGCCGGATTCAGCAAACTGAGTGGAACCCACAAAGCCCATGGGAACAGGGCATTCGCTGGCCAGAACCTCGGCAACAGCACTGCCCAAACCGCCGCGGATGCTGTGCTCCTCTGCGGTAACGATGGCACCGGTGGCTTTGGCGCATTTTACAATCAGTTCGCTGTCAATGGGCTCCACAGTGTGGATGTTGACAACCCCGGCATCAATGCCTTCTGCTTTCAGCAGCTCGGCAGCTTCCAGAGCTTTGTGTACCATGTAACCGGTGGCTACGATAGTAACATCCTTACCCTCTTTTAGCTCTACACCTTTACCAATTTCGAAGTTGTAGCTGTCGTCAAAGATGTAAGGAGCATCGGCGCGGCTCAGGCGCAGGTAAACAGGGCCATTGTGCTTGGCAGCGGCAAAAACAGCCTTCTCGGTCTCTACAGGGTCGCAGACAGAGATAAGGGTCATGCCGGGAATAGAGCGAACAAATGCCATATCGGTGATGGCATGGTGAGAAGCACCGTCGTAGCTGTCGGACATACCGCAGTAGGTACCTGCACAGATGACATGCATGTTGTCATAAGCCAGCAGGCTCTGGATGGGGTCTGCACCGCGGGTTGCCAGAAACACAGAGAAGGTGTTTACAAAAGGAATCATGCCGCAGGAAGCCATACCGGCAGCCATGGAAACCATATTGAGTTCGGCGATACCGACATTGTAGTAACGGTCGGGATATGCTTTGCCAAATACTGCGCTTTTGGTAGAGCCGCCAACGTCAGCCTCCAAAGCCACTACTTTATCATTAATTCCGCCCAGCTTAGCCAGAGCGTTGCCGTAAGCGTCACGAAGCGCCATCTTTTTAATCTCTGCCATTACTGCACGCCCCCTTTCAGTTCGTTCATGGCATTGGTCAGGTCATCGTTGCTGATGGGTTTGCCATGCCAGATATTTTTACCTTCCATAAAGGAAACGCCCTTGCCCTTTACGGTTTTGGCAATGATGATTGCAGGCTTGCCTTTGACAGCCTTGGCACGGTCGATGGCATCACAGACATCGGCAATGTTGTGGCCGTCGCAGTGCAGAACTTCCCAGCCGAAGGAAGAAAACTTGGCGGCAATATCGCCCATGGGCATAATCTCTTCCAGGGTGCCGTCCAGCTGTACGCCGTTGTTGTCCAGAATGCCGATGAGGTTGTCAGCGCCAAACTTGGATGCAGACATAGCTGCCTCCCAGATAACGCCTTCCTGAATTTCGCCGTCGCCCATGAGAGCGTAAACGGTGGCATCAGTGCCCTTATGCTTTTCGGCCAGAGCCATACCCAAAGCAGCACCCAGGCCAAGACCCAGAGGTCCGGTAGAAAGCTCAACACCGGGGGTTTTGTGTGCACAGGGATGACCCTGCAGGTGGCTGTTCATCTGACGCAGAGTTTTCAGGTCCTCTTTGGGGAAGAAGCCTTTTTCGGCCAAAGCCATATACAGGATGGGAGCAGCGTGACCTTTGGAAAGTACAAAACGGTCGCGGCCCTCCATATGGGGGTTCTTGGAGTCGATGTTCATTTTCTCAAAATAAAGTGCTGTCACAATCTCAACAGCAGACAAGCTGCCGCCGGGGTGACCGGTCTGGATGCTGTGCAAAAGCTGGATGAGCTCGGCGCGGAATTTTGCGCACAGAGACTTCAGCTCTGCTTCTCTTTGGCTAGTCAGTGCCATTTGCTTTTCCTCCTAAGTGCATATACTCTTCTTATATTTCGCTTAAAGGTGCTGCCCAAAAGTTTTGGGGTTTGCCCCGGGGTATTAAAGCCCCAAAAGCGACTTAACACGCTGCACGCAGCGGTCAGGACTACTGAAAGTGGGAATGCCGGTAATGGCTGCAACATCTGCCTCCAGATGAGCCATAGAAGCCTGAGCCAGAACAACAGCGTCGTATCCCTTGACTGAGGCAGCCTGCTCTTTTACCATGGCATCATGAGTGGCCATGTCACCTTTTTTCATGGCGCAGTAGGCAGGCTCATTGTCCTCGCTGTCAATGGTGATGGTCTTGCCTGCATCGGCAGCAGCCTTTTGCAGACGTGCAATGGTAGGAGCAATGGTGCTAAAAGCGGTAGCAACTACCTTGATGTTGCTGCCTGCCTGTACAGCGGCCTCCGCCATGGCATCGTCAATGGCTACCACAGGGGTGGTCATAAAGGGACGAATTTCGGTGACAGTGGGGGTAAGGGTTGAGCAGGTAACTACGATGATATCGGCACCGGTCAGTTGGGCAGACATCAAATCGTTGTAAAGACGGCGCTTATTTTCTGCGGTAAAATAGCCGTGACCATCGGGGCTGGGGTCGTATGCCAAAAATTCATCAAGCAGATTGTGGATAATCAGCTCTTCGTCAGGCATGGCGGCTCTCAGGCGGTCTTCAAAGGTGTTGAGAACAGGCTTAACAGTATGGACCAGTGCAATTCTCTTCATAATATTATGACCATCCTTTCACAATGCTAAAGATACAAAACCAATCACTTTTTAATATATCATTGAGCCAGAACGTAGCTGTACAAGTAAGCCCTGTTTTGTTATGCTCTGGGCTTTCTGCCGTATACACGCTCAAAGATGGGTGCCAGATATTCAATTGCGCCCTTTGCAGCTTCTTCCATGCTGGGCTGCTGGAAAATCTCGGTGCAGAATGCGCCGTCATAGCCGCACTCGTGGAACAGCTTAATTACTCTTTCAAAGTCCATACCGCAGTTGCCGGGGTAGCGGCGGTTGTTGTCAGACAGATGCACATGGATATTGTAGGGGCTGTACTTGCGGATTGCTTCGTACATATCCTTTTCTTCTATGTTCAGATGAAACACATCCATCATCATGCGGAAGTTGGGACGATTTACCTTATCTACCATAGCAACACCCTCAGCCATGGTGTTGATAAAGTTGGTCTGCATAATGGTAACGGTCTCAAGGGCAATATCAACCTTTTTGGGAGCAGCGTGGTCGCTGATGGCGCGGAAAGCTTCAATGGCCCATTCCTCGGTCTGCTCTTTGGCAACGCCGGGGCGGTACTGACCACGAACACGACCAATATTAACCTTGGCATCCAGATGTGCGGCAAAGTCAATGATACCTTTTACACGCTCAACAGCTTCGGCACGAACGCCGGCATCGGGGTCGGCAAAGCTCAGACCCAGCTGACCAAACACCTCACCGGTGCACACAAGGCCTACGCACAAATCTAACTGAGCAGCGGTATCGCGTACTTCATCCCAGTTAAGCTTGCCGGGGTCCAGAGTCATCAGCTCAACGCCGTCATAGCCCAAAGCGGCCAGATCGCCAAAGCTTTTGGCAAGGCTGCCCTGGTAGGCGGTAACGCTTTCGGCAATTGCCACGTCAGGTGTTGCTACTTGATAACACAGTTTCATAGTTTCTCTCTCCTTATCTCCTGTGGGAGTTATTAAAAAAGAATAGTGACGCAGGCCTTAAAAAATGCTGCGTACAGCTTAAGGCTGTTTATAGTTTTTTAGTGTTAAATAGGTTAATACCGAGTCGGTAACAGCGCTGATAGCAACTGCCAAATCGCGGTGATATAACGCATCAATGATGCGTTGGTGCGCCAGGAAGGAGATATATCCGTTGCAGACGCCCATGTCATACATGCTGTGTATTTTTTGAGAAAAGAAGTCCATCATCTCATTATATAAGGCTGCCATCAGCGGATTATGGGTGCAATTTCCCAGCTGGCGGTGGAACTCCAAGTCCAGCTCCAGCTGCGCCTGTGCATCTGTATTGTTTTTGCTGTCATGCTCCAACCGCTGGTTTACTGCCTTCAGTTTGTCTATATCCTCATCGGTGGCGTTGGCAACAATCAGTTCCATAATGGCTTTTTCCAGCGAGATGCGGAACTCCATGTGCTCATCAATGGTGCAGCCCACTGCATCAAGAACAGAAGCAACAGGATTGGTTGCATTGGGAGACAAAGCTTGCTGGTTAGGCAACTGAGCTACATAGGTGCCGCTTCCATGGCGTACGGTCAGTACTCCGGAGGCTGAAAGGAGACGTATGGCCTCCCGAACCGAGCTTCGGCTAATTGAGGTTTCTTCTGCAATTTTGGCTTCACTGGGAAGCCGCTGCCCCACACTGTAAGCACCGCTTTCTATCCAGCTTATAATCTGGCTGGAAACCTGCTCTACGGCAGAAGCTTTTTTATAAGCACTTATTTCCATCAAAACACCTCACCCTTTTGGGAATATGGCGTATACAACTACTGATTAAGCAACACAATACAAAAAAAGATGCAAATAATTCAGCTTACCAAAGTCGTATGACGACTAACACTGGTAAGACGTCTTTGTTTCATTTTGATTATACTATGTGGGTTTGTAATTGTCAAAGAAAAAACCGTATAAAAAGCCCAAAAATCATAGTTTTTTTATGCAAAGTCATCGTGATATACAATATGCACAAATAAAATTTCTATTTTTGTAGTGATTATAAAATTACAAATGGTCTGATTACTATAGGCGTACTCCCGGAGATGGACGGTGTTAATTGTTCGTACATCTTACCTTTAAAAAATGAAGTGCTACGTACCGTCTAAAAAGGATTTACAATTTTTCCCGTGTGCCGTTGGGCTTTTCCTGTTGCAAAGGCGGGGTGTAAATGGTATGCTGTTTATTAGATTTAAAAAACCAAGAGCCGCAATGAAGCTGCTTGTCAATTACATTTTTCAAGCTGCAACGGCAGTTTGAGTTGGAAAGGGAGAAGCCCAGTTATGCCACAAACCCAACAACCCCGTCACCAGCATATTTCCATGGTGGACCAGGTGATGTCCCGGGTAAAAGAGTCTATTGTCAGCGGTGCCTATGGGCCTGGAGAAAAGCTGCCCGCAGAAACTGAGCTAATGGCAATGTGCAAAGCTTCCCGAAGCTCGGTACGTGAGGCAATGAAGATTCTTTCGGCACTTGGAATTATAGAAATACGCCGCGGCAGCGGAACCTTTGTCACCGACAACAACAGCAGGCATGTTGCCCAGGAACCGGTGCTGCCGGTGCCGGAGATGCCCTACACCCGCCAAGAACTCATGGACTACCGTGAGGTGGTGGAATGTGCTTTGTTAGAGCTGCTGATTCGCAACCATACTGAAGAGGATGTAGAGGCACTGGAAAAGTGCAACGCAAAAATGAAGGAAGAAATTGAAGGCGAATGTAACCGTGACCGCCTAATGGAGCTGGATATTGCTTTTCACATGGAACTGGGTCGCCGCTGCTCAAACCGCCTGATGGAATCCCTGAACCAGTCGCTGATGGAAGCGGTGCGTCCACACCTCAGCCGGGACTATCACACGGTGCAGTACATCGGTTTTATCTCTTATGTTAACCATCAGCAGATTATCGATTCACTGCGTTATGAAGATTCTTCTATGGCACGCCGAACCATTGAGGAATGCAAAAAAACTTTTTTTGCAACACTTTAAAATATACGATAGAAAAATCCCCCTGCTCCTTTTTTAGAGCAAGGGGATTTTATGATGTTAGGTGGTTTTATTCACCCAAAATTTCTTTTTGCAGTTTTTTGGTCAGCTTGCTGATAATCAGTTGGTAAGATTGGTCACAAAGCTCCCGCAGTAAATCCTCAGGTACGGCACCGTCTAAAAAAATAGAATTCCAGTTGCGCTTGTCCATATAAAAGCCGGGAATAATATCAGGATGCTCTTTACGCAGCAATTCAGCCAGCAGAGGTTCGCATTTTAAAGATACCAGCTGCCGACAGTCATAACCGGCATACTTTGGACCGGGCTGGCAAACAGCAGCAAACATTTTGCCGCCAACCAGATAGCGGTCCCATTCCCATTCTGCCTTGTAGTCTTTTACCACTCCGGGTTTGCCAAGAAGATACTCATCCAGCCACGGATACTGATTCATATACAGACCTCCAATGATGATAGGCATATTTTTTATGTTGTTCAGCTATAGTATAGCAGATAAAACGATAAAAACATGAAAAATTATATTGTAAGTTGTATTATTTACAGTTCCTTTGTCGTTATATCTTTAGACTATATTACAAAGAAAAGGATGACATATAGATTAAACCGCAAATTCAAAATAAAAGGAGTAGAAAAAATGTTTCAAAAAGCGCTAAGGTTGGCTGCAGGAGTAAGTATTGGAACAACGCTGGGAGCAGCAATACTGCCGCGTCTGTTGTTCCACGATCTTTATCGCACCAGCTATTCCTCGTTATTGTCTCAGTTGGTGGTTTATTTTTTAGTATCTTATTCTGTTTGCTTTATTGTTGCATTATTCTTGGAGTGCATAAAAGAGAATAGAAAAACAGATAAAAATTATCATAATGCTCGATAGTTGTCGGCTGCAAAAGTCGAGCTTTGTGCCTAAAAAGCCCCATGATTCAATATAGCATAAAACAAACAGCCCTTGTTATCTACCAAAGATAGCAAGGGCTGTTTGTGATGAAGGCAAAGATACTTATACGGTTGCCTTTTTATGTTGTTTGTTTTTACGAAGCAAGGGGCCAATCCAGGGCCAGATAAGGAAAACTGCAGACACAATGACCAGCACCAGGCTAATGGGTCTTTGAAGGAAGATGATGGGAGAACCCTTGCTGTATACCATGCTGTTGATATAGCTAGATTCCATCATGCCGCCCAAAATACTTGCCAGAATAAAGGGGGCGGTGGGCACATCAAACTTATAGAAAATAAAGCCTACGACACCAAAAGCAATAGCAACACCAATGTGGAAGGGGTTGTTTTTATATGCAAACGAACCGGTGACACAAAGAGCCAAGATAGCAGCAGAGAGAATTTTGGGATTTAACTTGAGAATTTGAGCAGCCAGATATTTGCAGAATGCAAGGCTGAGAGGCAGCATAAGGAGATTACCTACCAGGAAGCAGATGATAATGAGGTATGCAATGTCGGGCTGCTTGGTAAAGAGGGTAGGGCCTGCTACCAATCCGTGAATGGTAAGAGCACCAATGAACAGTGCCGCAGTAGAGTTGCCGGGAATACCCAATGAGAGCAGGGGAACCATGGAGCTGGCAACAACGGCGTTGTTGGCGGCCTCGGGAGCGGCAATACCCTCATAGATACCGGTACCAAACTCTTTATCCGGGTTCATTTTTTTCTCAAGGTCGTAGGCAGTAAAAATAGCCATTGTCATGCCGGCGCCGGGCATACAGCCCAGCAGATTGCCAACTACAGCAGAACGCAGCCAGGTTGGCAGCAGACGCTTGATCATGGAAGGCTTAAGAAAAGCAACCTTATCCTGGGTATTATTGCGCATTTCTTTTTCAGCCTTAGCCACTGTTTCAGCATTCCAGCCTGCATCGGCACGGCCTGCTTTTTCGGCAATTTTCAGTACAGACAAAATACCAAACAAACCAATCATACGGGGAACCAGAGGGATGCCATCCATAAGGCTCATGGCACCAAAGGTAAAGCGGGAACTGCCGGTGGAAGTGCTGATGCCGATAAACGATAGCCACAGACCAAAGCCCATGGAGAGAAAGTGCTTCCAGCAATCCTTGCCTGCCATACCGATGACGGTGCTGATACCCAGAACGCCCAGCATAAAGTATTCGGGAGGGCCAAATTTAAGGGCAAAAGAAGCCAGAACAGGCGCTGCAAACAGCAAAACCAAGGCGCTGGAAATTCCACCAAAAAATGAACTATGCATACATATGCTTAAGGCTTCAAGTCCGTGGCCTTTCAGGCGAAGCTGGTAGCCGTCATAAGCAGTAACGACTGCGGAGGCTGTGCCGGGAATCTCCAGCAAAACCGCCGGAATGGATCCGCCGCAGGCGGAAGAAACATAAATGCCCACCAAAAGAGCAAGGGCTATTTTAGGGTGCATACCAAAGGTGACAGGAATTAGCACTGCAATGGTGATGCTATCGTTTAGTCCGGGCAGTGCGCCTACAGTCAAACCCAGCATAACACCGCCCAGCAGTGTCAAAAATACGACGGGGTCAAGGAGCTGCTGAAAGCCAAGTAAAATTCCAGACATAATGATTGTGACCTCCTTACAGCCAGATTGTGGGCAGTGGAACCCTAAGGAGCCACTTAAATACAGCAAACACCACAATAGTAATGATTACAGAAGAAACTGCCAGTATTTTATAATTCTTATACTCTAATGCGTACATGGTAAACGCTGTAAGAAGCAGGGTATCAATAAAAAATCCGATTTTTTTAAGCAAAAATATGTAAAGACACATGGCTGCAACACATTCTGCTATTTTTAAAAAATTGACGCCCTGAAACCTGTCTTTGTGGTCTTTTTTACGAAAATCAACAATTAATTGAATAATACTGACACCAATAATTAAGTAAGCCACAAGATTGGGAAAAGAAGCATCCCGGGCGCTCATGGAGCTGGCCGATACTTTAATAAAAATGCCAAAAGCCAAAAAGATAACTGGGCACATCAATGAAATAATTTTGTTCTTTGTCAAAATGTTCACCTCATTGGTTTATTTGCGGCTGCAAAAGCTGCGGCAGATACCATTTTATGCCGCAGCTTTTGCCTAATTAGGGAAAGCTGGGTGTGCACAAGTTAAAAGTTGTTTATTTGCCGGAAAGTAAGAAATCCTTAAAGCTGGTCACCAACTCGGTCTTCATATCAATAAATTGCTGATATTCCTCAGGAGTTTTGTTGGCAGGGGTAAGGTTGGCATCTTTCATTGCCTTAATAAATTCTTCGCTGCCACACAATCTGTCAAATTCTGCAACAAGATAGTTGTAAACATCATCAGGAACACCGGCAGAAACAGCAATTGCGCGGTCTGCACCGTCAATAAAGCCTTCGTAACCCAGCTCCTTAAAGGTGGGTACATCAGGAAGTCCCTCGTAGCGTTCATTGGTCATAATGGCAATTGCCTTGACAGAGCCATCCAGGATAGCATCTGCACACTCACCTATAGTAAGGCAGGTTACGTCGGCATGTCCGCCCATGAGTTCAGCAATTTGCATATTGCCGGAGTCTGCATGAATGCTCTCATATTCAATTTTTACGCCGGTTTTCTCCAGTTTAGAGGTCCAGTCAAGGGTACGGATATGGCTGGAGGTACCAAAACCAGAGTCGTTGATGATAAGCTTGCTTGTTTTGGCGTATTCAATCAGGCCTGCCAAATCATTAAAAGGGGCATTGGGACGTGCAATGAGCACGGAGGGGTCTGCATTACAGCAGTTAACAATTTTAAAATCATTTACGGTAAAGGGAACATCCTTTAAGATAGGGTTGGTAACACCGGAGGCAGTAAAGGTGAGCAAGGTGTAGCCGTCCTTTGGTGCGGTGTTGGCAACATAGGCCTGTCCAATGGCGCCGCCGCCGCCGGGCTGATTTTCAACAATCAGATTAACGCCATTGAAGTAACCGTTTTCCATTGCGACCTTGGAAATAATACGGGCAAGAATATCGTTGCCGCCGCCTGCATCAAAGGGGACAATAATGGTAACATCTTTTTTGGGAAAATCTAACTGCGCAGCAGAAGAATCTGCTCCGGAAGAAGGGGCCTGAGAAGGTGTGGTACTGCTGGAAGGCGTATTGCCGCCACAAGCGGCAAGGGTAAATACCATCACTAGGCTAAGAATAGCTGCCAAAAACTTTTTCATGATGTAACCTCCGTATGTAATTTATTCCAGAGATAAAATCTCTATTTACCAGTTGGGTATTAAACCACTCTAAATTTTTAATATTTGATTATGAAGCTGCAAGACTTTAAATTATACATTTAAATGATCAATAATCGCAAGTATCTCGCTAAAATCAGGAATATCTATGCTGTTAACTGCATAATGGGCATACTCAATGTTACGGTCTGGGCCAACTATAAACAGAGCAGGAAGCTGCTGGGCTTCTCCTTCGCCGGTCCGGCGCTCGTATCTTTGTGCAGATACCGCCACCTGTTTTTCTTTCAGCTTTAATAGCCCTGCCTCGTTTTTGGGCATGCGGTCCTCCTTGGTGGGGGTGGTACGGATATTAAGAGCCTGATAAAAGCGGTGCTGTGTATCACAGATGATATCAAAAGGGACTTTCCAGTCGCCTTTTAACCCGGTAATAGATTCGCGGCTGCTTTGCAATACCACAAACACCTGTGTATCCTTGTCGGTAAAATTGGCGTACTCCTGGGCTAGTCCGTCAATGTCGTACTGGCAGAAGCGGCAGCCAATAAACCGCATGACCCAAAAAACAGTATGTCTTTTGTGTTTTACTGCTTCATCCACAGTATGAACGCTGTTGGTGTAAGTTTCAAAGGTTAAATTTGGAAATACTTCACCGGCAGAGACTACCGGCATAACATCACCTCCTTGCTACCGGTTTATTGCCATTTTTGCCGTTATGTAAAGATATCTTAAAGACCATTTAGCAAAATCTTTTTTGATATTGCTCCAGTATTAGATCCAGGCCATGTTGCAGTACACTGGTAGGACAACCAATGTTAAGACGGAAAAAGTTTTTGCCCTCCTGTCCAAAGCTGTCGCCCCGGCTAACTGCTAGCT
>JAEYXR010000007.1 GCA_023431215.1 Bacillota bacterium | reverse complement strand
AAAAAAATCGCCCTGAGCGGAGAACTCAGAGCGATTATAAGTGTGTATAGCTAGGTTAAGGAGCTAAGGCTTATTTCTTGAGAGAAACAGCAGCAGCAGAAACCAGAGCAACTACAGCCAGAGCGGTAGCAACACCAACAACGTCGTTAGCGCCGGTGTCGGGGTTGGTAACATCGCCGTTGGAAGAGCCATTGGAAGAACCGTTGTTGCCGGCAGGAGACTTAAGCTCTTTGTCGGAAATGACATAGCTGCCCAGGGTCTTGGTCTTCAGTACGAAGCAACCTGCATCCTCATCCCACTTAGCAGCGGATTTTACCAGCTTGCCGTTTTTGATCTCGTAGATGACAGAATCTTTATCGGTCTCAAAGAAGTTAACGGTAGCAGTAGAGTTGAAGGAAGGAGCACCGGTGAAGTTGAGGAAGTTCATCTCAGCGTCGGAATCAGCGTTAGCCAGCAGAACATCACGGTTGGGGTCTACGTTGAAGCCCAGGTAGAACTTGTCTTTCTCGTAAACGCGAACAGAGATCTCAGCCAGGTCAGCGGAGAATTCCAGGGTGCCGTAGGGGATGTTGCCTGCAGCCTTAACGGTGTAGACAATGCCGTTCTCGGGGGTGAAAGCAGAGATGTTACCATCAGCGTCGATGATGATCTCGTTCTGGTTGTAACCAACAGTGCCCTCGATGGACATGGTGTGGTACTTGCTTACGCCCTTCTGACGGAGCTTGATGGTACCTTTGAGCTCTTTTTCTTTGGTAGAGGTGTAGTCCTGCTTCAGGGTAACAACAACCTTGTTCTCATCGTTATCGATCTTAACGGAATCGATCATGTCTTTACCGGACTCCCACTTAACCTCAGTGATAGAGTAGTTGTCGCTGTGGATTTCCTTCTCGGGAGCGGTGCCTTCGGGGTCTACGCTGCTCCAGCCGGGAGTGGTCTCGTCGAACTTAATCTTCTGGCCGGGAGTGTAGGTAGCTGCCATAGCAGTGGTAGCAAGCATAGCAGCAGCCAACACAGCAGAAAGAATCTTCTTCATTTGGTGTACCTCCGTAAAAAATGTTTAATTTCATGTAGTGACGGGAGGGGCCTCTCCACCGCACCTCTCGTCCGTGAGAATAGTATATTACACTTTGTAACCAAATGCAACTGGATTTGTAACCCAATTGTAACCCACATACTGGAAGGTACGGCAAAAAAAGTTAAAAAAACTGACAAAAAGACAAAAAAGAGAAAAAGTTACCTGCAAAAGCCAAGGTTTGCGGCGGTTGGTAATCCAAAGCAATACTTTATTTCCGGCAGTTTACCAGCACTTGCCAGGGTGGATGTCGCCATGCCGGTATACTTTGCATCTCTTCCTTTTTCCCTAAGGGGGTGGGAGGAGCTGAATTGATTTTATCGTACAAAAAAAGTAAAATTAAAAAGATGAAGATACCAAAAACTGTTTAGAAATTTTTCTAAATACCTCTTGAATTGCAGTTAATTTGGTGCTATTATCTATTTAGAAAATTTTCTAAATTATACACAAAAAGGAGGTTGGGTGTATGGGATTTCCAGAGACGTTTAAAGCCCTATCCGACCCTGTCCGGCGGGAAATTTTACTAATGCTGCGTGAAGGAAGATTGCCCGCCGGTGAAATTGCAGCACAATTTGATACGACGGCAGCAACGATTTCTTATCATCTTTCTCAGCTGAAAAAAGCCGGGCTGATTTTTGAAAATAAGCATAAAAACTTTATTTATTACGAGCTAAATACTTCAGTATTTGAAGAACTGATGCTATGGTTTGCACAGTTTAAGGGAGGTAACGAAGATGAAGAACAATAAATCCATTAACAAAAAGGGCCTGATCATATCCTCTGCTATTTGCCTGCTACCCATTGCCATGTCGGCGGCGGTATATTCCCGGCTGCCGGAGCAGGTGGCTACCCACTGGGGTGCAAACGGTTTGCCAAATGGCTATATGCCGCGCTTTTGGGCTGCCTTTGCCCTTCCGCTCATCATGCTTGGTTTTAATCTGTTGGTATGGCTGGCACTGGATAGTGATCCCAAAAGAAAAAATGCTTCACCCATTGTTGTAAACTTAGGAAAATGGATCATCCCCCTAATGTCGGTAGCTGTACAGGGCTTTGTTTTGTATAATGCGGTAGCCCAACCCCTTGACCCCACCGTGGCAGTAACACTGTTTGTGGGTGCCACCTTTGCGGTCATTGGTAACTACCTGCCCAAGTGCAAGCAAAATTATACGGTTGGCATCAAGCTACCATGGACCCTCCACGATGAAGAAAACTGGAATAAAACCCACCGCTTGGCCGGTTGGCTGTGGATGGTCGGAGGTATTTTGGTAATGGCCTCTGCCTTTTTCCGTACTCAATGGCTTATGACTGCAATTATGGTTACCATTGTGCTTGTTCCCATGGGTTATTCCTGGTGGCTATACCGCAACAGCACCAAGGAAAGTAAATAATATAAAAAAAGCATCGCATACCGCCACAACGGACGGTATGCGATGCTTTTTTTATATTCAACGGTAGGGGTTGACAGGAACATCCCTTAACAAACTAAGCTGTTCACGGCTGGACTCGGTTTTAACCTTTACCGAAGAAGCATATTCCGACGGAGTCATACCTGTGACCTTTTTAAAATGACGGGAAAAATAGTGGATGGAGGTATACCCCAATTCCCGGGCAATCTCGGTAAAGTTGCCGGAGCTTTCGCGGATAGACTGCTTTGCAGCTTCTATCTTCAACCGCCCAAAATACTCCATGACACCGCCGCCTATTTTTTCCCGGAACATCTTTTGCAGGTAGCTGCGTCCAATCAGGTTGTCCCGGCAAATATCATCCAGGGTAATGCGCTCCTGAACATTTTTTTCCAGATAAAGAATAATACGGTTTAAAACATCCTGATCGGTGCGTTCTTTCATGCTGGAGGTGGTTTTGATCTTAGACTGAGATACATCCCGCTTGCGAATCAGCTGCAGCAGCATTAGTTCCAAACAGCTTTTAATAAACTGCTCGGCTGCAAAAGGCTGCTGCTCCACCCGCTCCATCCGCCTGAGGTTTGGGTCATCCAGGGGCGTAGAGTAGGAAAGACTTGCCTCCTGAATAATGGTGGCCAAAAGATTGCGCTCGGCATCGCTGACTCTTAAAATCTTGTCCTCAAAAAAGTTCATTGCAGGAGAATTACATTCAAAGGAAACCACCACCAGATTGGGTGCAACCACACCGTTTGCCCGCAAATTATGAAACTCCATGGGCTTATGGAAGATGATGTCTCCTTTTTTCAGGGTGCAGATGTGACTGCCTGCGGTAACCTCTACCTCACCCTTATCCACATACAAAAACTCCCAAAATGCATGGGCCTCCCCGGGGAAAAAGTAGTCGTTGTTATACTCATAATAATGAACTGTGTAGAGGTTTTGGATAACGAGTTCTTCTTTAAGGTGGACGCTTTCGTAATCCATCATGTTGCATTGCCCCCTGTCATATCCAATTGTACCAATCTTGAGAACTGATAAGACAAATTTTGCTGTTTTTATTGTAGTCAATAAATTGGAAAAAAGCAACAACAAATAGTTAAATTTAGAAAACACTATATTCTTTTGTACAAAAATTATGTCAAACCTGCTAAAGCTTTTTGATAAAACCCAGTCTAAAATAGGTGGTAATAAGCGAAAGGAGACTTTTAAATGCAATTTTTAAAAATAAACACTTCTGTGAAAAACGTTCCTGTTTTAGATAAAACGTTTCTTCCTTTTGCCAAATGGAACAAAGCATTTTTAGAAACTGCCTCAAAGCCGTTGTGCATTGCAGTTGAGCGTACCGGAGGGCTAACCTCCACCTACAATACCTTTATCCACGGTACTCCCGACATGGCAGAGGCAGACTGTTACTACACAGAGCGGCTGGTCAAGTTTTTGCTGTGGGCCAAAGGCGGCTTTAAGGTCATCATCTGCGGAGATGATATGGTTGCAGATTATATAGCCAAAACCTACAGCCCCGATGGGGCCCGTGCCTTTGATTTTCACTTTATGGAACGGGTTTACGAGCATCCCTTTGTGGTGGAGGCCCGCACTTATGAACAGCGTCCCTCCCAAAATGAGGCCAGCAAACCCTTGGGGCGCCATCTGGACGGCTGCCGCATCGGTTTTGATGCAGGTGGCAGCGACCGTAAGGTTTCTGCCGTGGTGGACGGTGTGGCGGTATACAGCGAAGAGGTTGTTTGGCTGCCAAAAGTAACCGCCGACCCGGATTATCACTTTAACGGCATTGTGGAGTCTTTTAAGACTGCTGCCTCTCATATGCCCCGGGTGGATGCCATTGGTGTTTCTTCCGCCGGTATTTACATTGATAACCGCACCATGGTAGCCTCCTTGTTTTTGCAGGTGCCCGATGATTTATTTGACCAAAAAGTAAAAGATATTTATTTGCGTGCAGCAAAGGAAATTGGTGACGTACCCATTGAAGTCTGCAATGACGGCGACGTTACTGCACTGGCCGGTGCCATGAGCATGGAAGATGTGCAGGTTTTGGGCATAGCCATGGGCACCAGTGAGGCTGTGGGTTACGTAGATGCCAAGGGGAACATTACTGGCTGGCTTAACGAGCTTGCCTTTGCCCCGGTAGATGCCCAGCCGGATGCCATGGCGGACGAGTGGTCCGGAGATATTGGCTGCGGAGTTAAGTATTTTTCTCAGGACTCGGTCATTAAGCTGGCACCTCGCGCCGGGATAGCACTGGACGAAACTGCCACCCCGGCCGAAAAACTGAAGGTGGTTCAGAGCTTGATGGAAAGCGATGACCCAAGGGCAATGCAAGTGTATCATTCCATTGGAACCTACCTTGGGCATACCCTTGCTTTCTATGCCGATTTTTATGATATCAAACACGTGCTTTTGCTGGGACGTGTGATGTCCGGCAAAGGCGGCGACCTTATTCTTAAAGTTGCAAAAGAGGTTTTGGCTGACGAGTACCCCCAGATACAGATGAACCCGTGTATGCCGGATGAAAAGGCAAGAAGAGTAGGCCAGTCTGTAGCGGCTGCCAGCCTGCCGCAAATTCATCTTTGCTAATATCTTTTTCATAGTTTTCTTTTCGCAAAAAAGCGGGTGGCTTAGGCCCCCGCTTTTTTGTGCTTGTGTATGTCAGATTTGTGCAGTGCAGCACAGACTTTTTTCAAGTACTCAACCTGTCTTATATTGAAAGAGTTTGCAAGCTTAAGCTTATATTTAAAAAGGATAAAGCATCTTGTTTATAAGCTTTTTGTATGAAAGTTTTAGACTAAAAAAGTTTCTGCTTCTTTTTACTTCAAAAGAGGACTTGAAAGTGGTATAATAGCCGCAAAACAATTATGATAAAGATTCTATGTAGTGTGCAAAATAGCATTATACAGGCTACACAGATTTACAGGTGATTTTGCCAAATAACAAAGAGTAGGTTTGATTGCAAACGTTACAACAGGAGGTACGTTGCTTTGAATATTGTAATTATCGGCTGCGGCAAGGTGGGATCGGGACTTGCCAACTCCCTTTATAAATTGGGACACGATATATCGGTTATTGATGCCCACGAGGAAAACTTTCTTCGCTTGGAGGAGGCCTTTACCGGATTCACCATTCAGGGTGTACCCATAGATCTTGACGTTTTAAAACGTGGCGGCATTGAAGCTTGCGACTTTTTGGTTGCGGTGTATGATGATGATAACGTCAATGTCATGGTGTCTCAGGTTGCCAGAGAAATTTTTCAGGTGCCCAAGGTGCTAACCCGTATTTACGACCCCAGGCGTAAAAATGTCTTTTCGGAATTTGGGCTGCATACCATCTGTCCCACCAGCCTTACCGTAGATGTAATAGAAAAACTGATAGACAATGAAGAACATAGTGTTCGCTTTGCCTTTGGTTCCAGCAACATGAGCGCAGGCCAGTTGGAGATTCCGCCGGAGTGCATTGGCCTGAAGCTGCAGGAAATGGAGCATGACGATAACGAGATGGCGGTTGGGGTGGTACATGCCGACGGATCGGTAATGCTGCGGGATGCAGAACCGGAATACCGCCTGCAGGAATCTGACCGGTTGCTGGTGCTGCGCACCATTTAGTGCCATGGCAGCCAAGCCAAGGAGGCTTTTCTGAAAAGCACAGGGCTTTTTACCGCCCGGCCCGGAGCTTCCTGGCAAATCCAAATTTTATTGGTCACGACAGTAGTGCATGCTGTAACACTCCTTTCTTTTTAAGCGTGACCAGCCAAAAATATTTTAAGCATAGGAGCAAGGTATGAAAGTACTGATTGTAGGAGCCGGTAAGGTGGGCTACTATCTTTCCAAAACCCTGATGGAGCATGGGCATACCCCTGTTTTAATAGAAACTGACCGTGACCTTTGCAGACACGCCGCCGACGAGCTGGGCATTAAGGTAATATGCGGAGACGGAAGCACCATTGATGCTCTGGAATCTGCCGGTGCAGGTTCGGACATGGGGTTCGTCAGTGTCACCGGCTCGGATGAAACAAACCTGGTGGCCTGCCAGCTTGCCAAAAAAGTGTTTGGCATTGGCCGTACTGTAGCCCGCGTTAACAATCCCAAAAACCTACCGGTGATGCGCCGTTTGGGTGTAGATATTCCCATTTCCAGCACCGACAACATTGCCCGTCTTATCGAACGGGAGGTAGACAGTGCCGCCATTCGCCAGGTGATGTCCCTTAACCGTGGGCAAGCCACCATCAGCGAGATACATCTGCCCAAAAACTATGAGTACGACGGCATGCGTCTAAGCGAAATCAGGCTGCCGGAGGAATGTGTTGTTATCTCTATCACCCGCAGCGGAGAGCTGATTATTCCCCGGGGCAAAACCTGCCTTTATAGCGGAGATTCTATTTTGGTACTGGTAAGCAATGAGGAGGTTCATAACCTCAGCAAGGCCTTAAGCTTGGAAAATTCCATTGACAGTAAGGGCAGCCATTCATAAAGTGTGTAAAAAAGCGTTCTCAAGCTGCCTGCTTGAGAACGCTTTTTATACTATGTATTTTTTTACAACATGAAGTTTTGCCATAAAATCCAGCCAATTAAGGCAAGATGAAGAAAAAAGAGTATTGGCATTCCCCAAACAAAGTACCAGTGCTTTGTTTTATGGCGAAAAAGATACATTCCGCCCCAGGTACCTGCTGACCCACCCAGAGCCGAAACCAAAAACAATGTTTTTTCCGGCACTCGGCGGCGCTGGCGGCGGGCACATCGCTTATCCCAACCCATCATCAAAAGGCCGGTAAGGTTGAGTACACCTAAATATACTGCAACTCCTATGGGAACCCAGCTCATAGCTTGTTCCAGCATTGAAACACATCCTTACAGAAAAAGATAGCAACGCCATACTCTTGTTGTTGTTAAGTAACCAATAGGCAAAAGAAATATTAAGCGTGCGGCAGAAAAATGTCCGGTACAGGTTGGCTAAAGCATCCCTTGAATCCAGCTTACAGCATTGCCCCACCACAGGTCAACATAGCTGAAAGCCCCGGTAATGCCATGAGCAAAACAAGCGTAACTAATGCCAAACACCGCCAGTGCGGCAACGGCAAGCCAAACCCAGAAGGCAACACGGCGCTTTAGCACCATCAAATACCCGTTGCCGGTGGCAAGGTAGCCGGCCAAAGTATAGGCAAGGGGCGAAAACCCATTGGGGTTGTAAACCGGAAGTTCCAGCCGGTAAATGCTGCTTTGCCGCACCACATAGCCCTTGGGGGTAGCTTTGACCTTTTTGCCGGTGCACACAGCCCCCAGACAATGCTGCTCGTCAAAAAACCATTGGGGATGTGCAGCAGCATATTCCCGGGCGCTTTTTGTGGAGTAAAGGGGTGAACGTAGGCTTTTGATAAAAGCCCCCAATTGTGTAACAACCTTTTTTTGAAAGCAGATGCACTTTGCTTTTACGCCATCCAGGGGAGTCAGGACCCCCAGCTCCTCCATATTGTTTTGTGTATCATCATCCAGCGCCCAAATGGTAAGCATAATCCGTCACCAGTCCTTGGTCATAATTTATCCTGTACAATTTATTTTTAGTATACTGTCAACAAGTACCCGCTGTCAAATACTTGTAAAATTCTTTGCTGTTTGACAAAGTGTGCCCCATAAAAAGCTAGATACTCTGTATCTTTAACACCTTTGAGCAATTAGCCCCACAGCCAAAAAAGCGTCCGGTATTTTATGATACCGGACGCTATGGTTTTACTTGTTCTTGGAAGCTACCTTCATGCGCTGGTTGTGATCCAAAATACGCTTACGAATGCGGATGCTCTTGGGGGTAACCTCCAACAGCTCGTCCTCAGCCAAAAATTCCAGACACTCCTCCAGGCTCATACGGCGGGGGGGAATCAGCCGCAGGGCATCATCACTGCCGCTGGCACGGGTGTTGGTCAGGTGCTTGCGCTTGCAGACATTAACGGTAATGTCCTCACCCTTGGGGCTGGAGCCTACCACCATACCTGCATATACGGATGTACCGGGGTCAATAAACATCTGGCCGCGGTCCTGGGCGCCAAAGATACCGTATGCCACAGCATCGCCGGTTTCAAAGGCAATGAGGCTGCCGGATTTACGTCCGGGAATCTCGCCCTTGTATTCGTTGTACTCATAGAAGATGGAGCTTTGAATGCCCTCGCCGCGGGTATCGGTGAGGAACTCGCTGCGGTAGCCAAACAGTCCGCGGGAAGGAATGATAAACTTCATTTCCATACGGCTGCCCTTGGGGTGCATTTCCTGCAGCTCGGCCTTGCGGTAGCCCATTTTTTCCATAACGCTGCCCATATATTCCTCAGGAACGTCTACCACCAGCTCTTCATAAGGCTCAAGCAGCTTGCCGTTTTCCTGCTTCATCAGTACCTTGGGGGCACCAACCTGAAACTCGTAGCCCTCGCGGCGCATATTCTCAATGAGAATGGAAAGATGCATTTCGCCACGGCCAAGCACACGGAAGCTGTCGGCGCTGTCGGTGTCCTCAACATGCAGAGAAACGTCCTTGAGCAGCTCACGGTACAGACGGTCCCGAATCTGGCGGGAGGTAACAAACTTGCCTTCCTTGCCGCAGAAGGGGCTGTCGTTTACCGAAAAAGTCATTTCCATGGTGGGCTCGCTTATTTTTACAAAAGGAAGAGGATTGATGGCGCTGGTGGCGCAAACGGTGTTGCCGATGTTGATGTCGGTAATACCGGAGAATGCAACAACATCACCCACGGTAGCTTCCTGCACCTGTGTCTTTTTAACACCATCATATTGATAAATGGCAGTAATTTTTGCTTTGCCAGTTACGTCAGGGTCATGATAGTCACAGACGGCAACTTCCATGTTGGTGGTAAGCTTGCCGGAGCTGATGCGGCCCACAGCAATGCGGCCTACAAACTCGCTGTAATCCACAGAGGAAACCAGTACGCCCAAAGGTGCGGTTTCGTCACCCTCGGGGGCATGGATATAGTTGACAATGGTATCAAACAGGGGCTCCAGGCTGTCGCCCTCTACATGGGGGGAGTAAGTGGCAGTGCCCTGACGGCCGGAGCAGAAAATAACAGGGCTGTCCAGCTGCTCATCGGAGGCACCCAAATCCATAAGCAGCTCCAAAACCTCATCCACCACCTCATCAAGGCGTGCGTCGGGCTTGTCTATTTTGTTGATGATAATAACCACCAGCAGGTTGAGTGCAAGGGCTTTTTCCAGCACAAAACGGGTTTGGGGCATGGGGCCTTCTGCTGCGTCAACCAGCAGCAAAACGCCGTCCACCATCTTCAAAACACGCTCAACCTCGCCACCAAAATCGGCATGTCCGGGGGTGTCGATAATATTGATTTTTACCCCCTTATAGGTGGTAGATGCATTTTTTGCAAGTATGGTAATGCCGCGCTCACGCTCCAAATCGTTGGAGTCCATGCCACGCTCCTGCACCACCTGATTTTCACGAAAAGAACCGCCCTGCTTCAGCATTTCGTCTACAAGCGTGGTTTTGCCATGGTCGACGTGGGCGATAATCGCGATATTTCTTAAATCATCACGTTTCAAAAAGGTACCTCCTGCCTATACGTTGGCATTTCAAACAGTATTCCACTCTAACTTTTGTATTATAGCACCAAAATATAAAAAAGCAATGCAATAGCCAGTATTTGGGCGTATTTCCTTGAAAAAAAGCAGATTGCACCAACAGACCAGTAGATTGTAGCAGCTTTTTTGTACGGCATTCTGCCCTGTTTTGCTGTAGCAATCATGCAGCCTTCTGCCTGCTATAAGATAAAACAGTACCCCCGACTTTAAAAGCCGTATCCAAAGAGGAACATTTAACCCTTTATGAGCAAAAAAGCAGCTCTCATAAATGAAAGCCGCTTGGGTTGTTATTTTATGCTTGTGGTCCATCCGCCTTGTCATGGGGCGTTTCCAACGCCTCCAGCCTTTTTTCCAGCTCCTCCAGCTTGGTTTCCTGGTGGAACAGGATGGAGATAAAAATGGCAAGCACAAAGGAAGCTAAGCCTACCAGTGCCCAAAAGTTTTCAAAAAGAAGGATACCACCAAACATTAAAAAAATACAGATGAAAAAGAAGCATGCAAAAAAAACAGCAAAAAAAGTCTTCATGTTATGTACCTCCCAGTGATTTTACAACCAAAAACCTATATTAATCTGATTATATAAGTTTGCAGAATACTGAAATAATACCCAGCAGCACACCTGTGAGCAGTGCAATTATATGGAGGCTTACCGTACCGATGTCGGTGAAGGAAAACATGGGGATGTTCCCCAAGATGGCATACCCCACAATCCAGTTGCCATACCAGGTGCCAAGCATAAAGCGAGGCACCTCCGGACGCAGTATCTGAAGCAGCATCAATAGTCCCATGAGTGCGAATAAACACACTGAGCCACCAATAACATGCTCAGAATAGCGGAAAATAGTACAGTAAATGGCTTCTGCAAGGGTGGCGGCAGCTATGGCAAACACCACAAAGCGTACGCTGCCCACCTGGGGTTCCAAAAAACAACCCAGCCAATATAGGGTAATAGCATTAAACACCAAGTGCAGTACATTAAAATGGAGAAGTGGTCCGGTAAGAAAACGGTAGTATTCTGTGCCAATTAAGTTTAGCCCTTTTCCAGATAATTGCATGGTGAAATTGCCACTGGGAGAAAGTAAAAAAAGTATAACCCAAAGCGTCAAAATGAACAGGGTGCCTTTGTTATGAAGTAACATTTTCAACTTAATCCCTCCTGGTTTTAGAGCTTTTTATTTGTACACAAGAGCGTTTACAACGGCAGATGAAGCAGGTGATGAAAGTTTTCCCACAGCACTTTTTTGCGCTGAGCAGGGGTCAGAGGCAGCCTGTTAAAGCGCTCCAGCTCCTCTACATGGTCCCACATGGGAAAGTCGGAGCCAAACATAAAACGGTCAAAGCCCAAATGCTCCATCATCTTCATAGCCTCCTCCACCGACAGGGAGAACAGACTGCTGCTGGTGTCAAACCAGACGTTGGGATGTTTTAACCAGCGATAAGCCTCATCCCAGTTTTGGTATCCGCCAAAATGGGCGGCAATGCAAACCAGATCGGGAACTTGTTCCAGAGCGTTATAGAGCCGGTGCGGCGCCGAAAAATCGTATCGGTCATCCCCTGTATGAAACAAAATGGGGAGCTTTGCTTTGGCACAGGCACGGTACAATGGAATGGCATGGGGAGCGTTAATTTCAAATTTTTGAAAATCCGGATGAAGCTTTACTCCGTGTAGCCCCATAGAAACAATGCGCTCCACTTCTGCCTCCAAATCTTCAAAATCGGGATGCAGAGTGGCAAAGCCTACAAATTCAGGGTATTGGGAGCATTTTTCATAAATAAAATCATTGATGGATATTACCTGTGAAGGGGTGGTAGCTGTGCTGCAAACCAAATACTTTTGCACCCCTATTCTATTTCCACTTTCTACCAATGCATGTGCCACCCCCTCATGACACATGGGGATATTATAAAAGTTGCCGATAGACCCCACTGCCTTTTGCGCAATTTTTTGAGGAAAAATATGAGCATGCGCATCGGCAATAGGCTCTTTTAAATGATTCATCCCAAGACCTCCCAAAGAATACCTCTGCAAGCTGCCATAGCCTGCCGGATTTATTATTGTTTTATTGTAGCCACATATTGGCAATCTGTCAAAAAAACGAGTAAAATAATGTTATGACAAGACTTTCAGCTTTATAAAAGCTCCATAAAAAATGAATCTAGCCACAATATCGTAGAAAGTAGGTGGTTTTGCTTGGCATATTATTTAAATGAGCTGTATGACTTTAAGCCGCGCTGCCCACAGGAGGAGCAGGATAAGGCGTTGATTTGCACCTGTGCAGCAGCCTTTGGACAAAGGCTTTTAACCAGGGACTGTTTACCGGCACATATAACGGCATCCGGCTTTGTGGTGGATGAAAAGTTAAAGAAAGTGTTGATGGTGTTTCACCATATTTATGGGTGCTGGTCGTGGACAGGCGGCCACGCAGATGGCGAAAGCGACCTGATGGCAGTGGCTGTTCGGGAGGTAGCCGAGGAAACCGGCATTAAAAGCCTTACGCCACTGAGCAGGCAACCTGTTTCTATGGAAGCTCTGACTGTGGAGGGGCATACCCGCCGTGGGCTTTATGTGCCTGACCACCTGCACCTTAATTTTACCTATCTGTTTATGGCCTCCTCCATGGACACACCGCGCCCCTGCCCGGAAGAAAATAGCGGTGCTGCCTGGTTGGAAAAGGACAAGCTTTGGGACTATTGCAGCCGTGAGCCAAAGATGGTGCGCCTGTACCAAAAGCTACTTGGTTATGCAGAAGAATTATGTTAGTTGCAGATAAATTTAAAATGCCCTAGGACTTAACCACGGGCATTGATATCATTCTGAGCAGACCCATCAGGGGCGATGCACAGCAAATAATGTTCCCTATTATTTAAAAGCTACGTGATACAGTTCATGTATCTCTATAAAGGCAGTTTTAGCTAAAATTGTCTGCACTTTGAAATCATCCTGCATCATCTCTGTTGTTTTATCCGCCTAAAATGAGTATACTAAAGCTGTTACCAAGATAAATTTTTCCAAATGATTAAGTTTAACTAGGAGGCACTTTTATGGCCACCAAAACCATCGGTATTTTTGATATTATAGGCCCCAATATGATTGGCCCTTCCAGCTCCCATACGGCGGGAGCCTTGCGTATTGCGCTGCTGGCAGGCAAAATGGCAAAAGGCCGTGTTATTGCGGCAGATTTTGTCCTGTACGGCTCCTTTGCCGCTACCTATCAGGGACATGGTACCGACCGCGCCCTCATCGGCGGCATTTTGGGCTTTGGCACCGAGGACAGACGCATCAAGAATTCTTTTCAAATAGCCGATGCGGAAGGGCTCAAATACAGCTTTACCACCAACACCACCAATACAGAGGTACACCCCAATACAGTAGGTGTTACCGTTACCACCGAGGATGGTGCAAAAACCCATGTGGTAGGGGTTTCGGTTGGGGGCGGCAGCGTCCTCATCAAGCGTATTAACGGGGTGGATATTGACCTTTCCGGCGAATACGATACCATCTTGGTAAAACAGGTGGACAGGCCCGGCGTGGTGGCATATATCACCAAATGCCTGAGTGCTTACAACATCAACATTGCGTTTATGCGCATGTACCGCGAGAACAAAGGTGAAAATGCCTATACCATTGTGGAGGCAGACGAGCGGATTCCCGAGGATGTCATTGCCGAGATAGAGAACCATCCATCCATTGAAAGCGCCATGCTCATCCGTATCTAAAAGTGTAAGTGTTGAGTATATAACCCTGGCATTGGCTGCAATCAGTTAATTCATCAAATCTGCTCTTGGAGGGCCTGACAAATGAAAGATTACCAGTTTACTTCTGCCCATGGGCTGCTGGAGTGCTGCCGCAGCAAAAAAATATCCATTAGCGAAGCCATGCTGCGCAGGGAGGCCGTTGTGCTGGGCAACAGCGCCGACCATTGCCAGCTGCGCATGTCCAAAGCATATAAAATTATGAAAGAGGCAGTAGCCACCGCCTTGGAATCTCCGCCCGAAACAATGGGGGGACTCATTGGCGGCGAGGCAATACGCCTGAACAACCAGCGGCTGGCAGGCAAAAACCTCTGCGGCAATGTGGTTTCCAAGGCAATATCCTACGCCATGGGTGTATTGGAGGTCAATGCCTCTATGGGGCTTATTGTGGCGGCCCCCACAGCTGGCTCCTCCGGCGTGCTGCCCGGTGTGCTCATCGCCTTGCAGGAGGAACATGGCTTTGCCGATGACAAAATGCTGGATGCCCTCTTTAATGCAGCCGCAGTGGGATACCTCATTGCTCACAACGCCACCATTGCAGGTGCCGAGGGCGGATGCCAGGCAGAGGTGGGTGCAGCTTCTGCCATGGCGGCTTCTGCCGCTACACAGCTGTTTGGCGGCACGCCCGAGCAATGCCTTAGTGCTGCGGCCTCTGCCCTTGCCAACTTGCTGGGGCTTGTGTGTGACCCCATTGGTGGTCTGGTGGAAGCCCCTTGCCAAAAACGCAATGCAATTGGCGCCTCTAACGCCCTTATCTGTGCCGAAATCGCCCTTTCCGGCACCCCCAGTATCATTCCGCTGGATGAAATGATTGCTGCCATGTACTCGGTGGGGCGCGCATTGCCCCGTGAGCTGCGGGAAACTGCACTGGGGGGCATTGCGGCACAACCATCAGCCTGCTCGCTATGCAGCAGCTTTAATAGTTGCAAAAAATAAGGTTGATAATAAAAAGAAGCCGTAAAATCATTGATTTTGCGGCTTCTTTTTTGTAATTTGCCAAACACAAACGCTAAATAATAGAGTTTGCGTCAAAATTTCAAGAGTCCCGCCTATTTCCAAATTCCATTGAATGCCGGATAGGTCGTAATAGATGAAATACTCAATGGACCCTGGCGATGTAGCGGGTGTATTAATAATGCCAATAACAGCAATCATCGCCCACAGGATAAGCCATCCATGCTTTTTATCTACAAAAGAATCACGATATAACCATAAAACAATGCCGAATAAGATGCCCCTAAAAATTTGAAACACCGGTGCAAGCCCTACAATCAAACTGTTGGTATCTCTCATGCCCGCCTGAGCAAGGGTTGATTGGTAGTTAAAAAGCAGCATGAATAGAATGCCGCATAAAACATATGTAACAACATGGACCAACGTAACCTTTGTAATAAATTTTATTGGCTCTTTCACCATAGTCTCCTTTCTATTACCTTAATATACTGCTCCGCCTTTTTGGGGGTTATAGATTTTGCTTTTAAAATACCATCATTGCAAATAGATAAAACCTGTTATCTATAGGGTATTAAAATATTGTTAAGATATATGTTTATCTGTATCAGGATACATCATGAGCTTATGAACATGTATTATACCCTATCTGCAAAGGGAATTGGCAAAAAGTTCTCATCTTAGCTACCAACACAAGATGGACGGTTATGCAACCCATATAAGAGCTACTTTGTAGTTATTGTACCATAGAAAAAAGATGAATAAAATAAAAAAACCGCCCACCTGCAAACAGGCTGCGGTAAATTTGGTCTGTTGCCCGCCGGACCGGTGTTCCGACCACCCGGCGGGATGTAACAGCATGGGCGTGGTAACACGCCAAAATGAAAAAGAGGAAAGTGGAGGTCATGTTTGAAGGTGGGGGAGGGGGTGGGTGCTCCCCCTATATACAAACAGTCAGCATTGCCGGCTGTGTAAGGCTTTTCAAAGTATTATCATCAGGCTTTGGTAGACACCTTTGCCGGGGAATATTCACCCAAGACCACAGGGAGCTCTACAACAGAGCCGCCCCGCAAAATGGTAAGGTTTACGGTATCTCCTACATTGTGGCCATCGATAATCTCTTTTAGGTCTGTGGAGGAGGCAATCTCTTTGCCGTCGGCACTAAGAATATAGTCTCCGGTACGCAGCCCTGCTTTTTCGGCACCCGAGCCTTCGGTAACTTCGCTGACATAGGTGCCAAGGCGGTTAACCTGATAGCGCATTGCGGTTTGAAAATCCAGAATATCCAGCAGCATAACGCCCATGGAGGGTCTGCCGGAAACATACCCCTTGGTAATGAGGTCTTCAATGACGATGCGGGCAGTGTTGATGGGAATTGCAAAGCCCAGACCCTCCACATCAGATCCGGAGGACTTTGCATTGACAATACCAATGAGATTGCCCTTGTTGTCAAACAAACCGCCACCGGAGTTACCGGGGTTTACCGCCGCATTGGTCTGCAACAGATTCTTCGTCTCGCCGTCTATGGTAACATCACGGCTCTTGGCACTGATGATGCCGTTGGTTACGGTACCGCCCAGTTGTCCAAGGGGGTTGCCTATGACAATGGCGTCTTCGCCTACTAAAAGGCTATCGGAGTCTCCAAACACTGCAGGAGTCAGACCAGAAACATCTATTTTAAGCACTGCAAGGTCGGTTTTGGAATCGGTGCCGATAAGGGTTGCATCATGCTTTTCGCCATTGTACAGGGTAACGGTAATTTTGCTTGCCCCGTTGATGACATGATTGTTGGTAACAATGAAGCCGTCCTGGGTAATGATGACACCGCTGCCTGCACCCGTGGTAATATACTGCTGCAGGCGGGAGCCGGTGGTCATTACCTCGGTGGTGATTTCTACCACTGTTGGCGAGATGCGGCTTACCACATCTGCCACGGGTGAACTGGTACCGGAAGATGTACCGGTTATGTTGTTTTGTTCGGGAACTGCCTGGTACAATACTGTGTTGCTGCCGCCAAACAGCTTAATGGCTGCATATCCGCCGCCAAAGCCGGCACCCAAAGAGAGTATCATGCAAAGCGCCACAATACCGGATGTTTTTGCAAAGCGGCGGCCACGGTGCTTTTTCTGCTTTTTGGGTGGTTCAGAGGGCTGCTCCGAGACAGGCTGCTGGTTTTTGAATAAATATTGAAACTGGCCGGGAATTTCATTGTAGTGTTCACCATCGTTACCGCCCATAGGGTTGCCGGAAACAGGGGTTTGTCCGGCGGAATATGGACGGTTATGTTCGCTGCCATTCCATTGATGATTGTTAGCTTCAAAATCGTTCATGGAAACTCCTCCTTATATACTCATAAAAATTTTAGAATGCTTTATTGATTAGCCGCTTAAAGCTGCGGCATTACCATTTTTGTTTTGAAGACCTTGCTGAACAATGGGTTTATCACTTGTTTGCTTGAACCTCTTGTGTTGATGCTATTATCATACCCAACTATTGTGAAGGACGATTGAAGAAACATAAGCAGTCTTATGAATAATTGTTAAAGAAATTTTATCGTCCATTAAGATAAAGTGTGAATAGCACTGTATTTGCTTAAAAATAAAAAAATCATGCATAAAATATACCCAAAAATTTTATATTGATAGGTTTGTGTTGCTATTTTCAAAGTTTTTAGCTCCTGTTTTTTAGCAATAGTATGGAAATCTAACAGCAAGTGTCAGATATCCTTAGGTAAAACACCAATTGATTTTTAACAGCTAAAAAACTATAATGAGTCAATAACAGACTTTATCAGTTTAACGTTTTAAATTGAATAGACCCAAAGCAAAGCCTGTTGTTCATTTTACAAATAACCAGGGCTTGTCGCAGATGCGCATTCGCATTCAAGATATCTTTTTGAATGTAAGCTATCGGCGTTAACATGCCCCAAACCAGAAAAGGAAGGTATTGATTATGAAAAAAGCATTGTCACTGCTGGTTGCTGCATTGATGGTTTTGACCATGGCAGCCTGCGGCAGCTCTGCCACCGCTTCCTCTGCTCCTGCCAGCAGCACCCCTGCTTCCGGTGACGCTTCCGGAGAAGCCCCCGCTGCAAGCTTTGACGGCCCTATCAAGGTCGGTGTTTTGGCTCCTTTGACCGGTGATGTTTCTGTCTATGGTATTGCTGCCACCAACGGCATAAAAATGGGCATTGACGAAATCAACGCTGCAGGCGGCATTGGCGGTCAGCAGATTGAGCTGATTGTTCTGGACGAACGCGGCGATCCCTCCGAGGCTGTTAACGCCTACAACAACCTGTACGACCAGGGTATCGTTGCGCTCATCGGTGACGTAACCTCCAAGCCCTGCGTGGCTGTTGCAGAGGTTGCCAAAGATGACAATATGCCTATGCTCACCGCTACCGGTACTGCTGCCGAAATTACCACCATTGGCCCCAACGTGTTCCGTACCTGCTTTATGGACCCCTTCCAGGGCAAGGTTATGGCTACCTTTGCTGCCGATGAGCTGAAAGCCAAGAAGGTTGCCGTAATGTACGACAGCGGTTCCGACTACTCCATGGGTCTGGCCGAGTCCTTTAAGGCTCAGGCTGCCGACAAGGGTATGGAGCTTGTAGCTTACGAAGCTTATGCAACTGCCGACACCGACTTTACCACCATTCTCAACAAGATTGTCAGCGCAGCCCCCGAGGCTCTGTTTATCCCCGACTACTACGGTGATGTATCTTTGGCAATTTCTCAGGCCCGCACCGCCGGCTACAAGGGTGCTATCCTGGGCGGCGACGGCTGGGACGGCGTACTGGGTGCAATGCCCGCCGACAAGGTATCTGACGCCAACGACGGCTATTTCTCCAACCACTACACCACCAGCGATACCGCTGAAGTAGTTGTCAACTTCCTGGCCAATTACGAAAAACTATACGGCGAAGCTCCCAACGCTTTTGCTGCTCTGGGTTATGACTCCGCTTACATCATGGCCAAGGCCATTGAAAATGCCGGCTCTACCGACTCTCAGGCCATTGTAGATGCTCTGGCTGCCACCGAGATTGACGGCGTTACCGGCCACATCACCTTTGATGCCAACGGCGACCCCATCAAGAGTGTTGCCATCACCAAGTTTGTTGACGGCAAGGCTGAGCTGGCTGTTAAAATCACTGCCTAATTAACCATAGGCAATGGCTTTCTTTGATGCTACAAAAGGGCAGGGAGCGTAAAATTCCCTGCCCTTTCTTTTTATCTTTTTGCTGTTTTACAAATAAAAGCGTTACAATATCATCAATTTGCATTGCTAAACTGACAATTTTCTACTATAATAAATACTATCGTGTGCGCACAGCGGACAAATTTGCTGTGTGACCCCAGTAACTTTCTTCCCACTGCAAGCCCAAAAACGGGAGAAAGAATGAAAGGCGAGGCGAAAACACTCATGTCAGCATCAACTGTCCTGTTCATCAAACAGCTTATTAACGGCATACAGGTTGGCGGTATCTATGCACTGGTGGCCCTTGGCTACACCATGGTATACGGTATCATCAGGCTTATTAACTTTGCCCATGGCGACTTTATTATGGTAGGTGGCTATGTAGCTGTGTTTACTGTGCCCTTCCTAATTCAGCTGGGTCTGCCTGCCTGGCTTTGTGTATTGGGTGGCATAGCCGTTTGCGTGGCCATTGGCGTCACCACTGAAAAGGTGGCCTATAAGCCGCTGAGAGGCGCCAACAGTCTTTCGGCACTTATTACCGCCATTGCTGTCAGCCTGCTGCTTCAGAACACGGCACTGCTGATTCTGGGCTCCTCACCTCGTCCGGTAAGCACCATTTTTCAGGCTTCTCCGGTGCATCTTGGCCCCATTCAAATTGACAGTGTGTCGGTAATTACCATTGTAATTTCAGTCTGTGTCATGCTGCTGCTGCAGCTTTTTATCAAAAAAACAAAAATGGGAAAAGCCATGCGTGCTGTTTCAGAGGATAAGCAGGCGGCTATACTTATGGGCATCAACACCAACCGCACCATTTCCCTTACCTTTGCCATTGGCTCCGGTCTGGCAGCGGTGGCTGCTATGATGTACTGTGCAAAGTACCCCCAGGTACAGCCCTATATGGGTTCTATGCTGGGTCTTAAGGCGTTTATTGCCGCTGTTTTGGGCGGTATCGGCAGCATTCCCGGTGCCATGCTGGGCGGCATTGTCATCGGCCTGGCCGAAAGCCTTACCAAAGGTTACATATCTTCACAGCTGGCAGATGCTGTGGTGTTTGGTATTTTGATTTTGGTGCTGCTCATTAAGCCTGCAGGAATTTTGGGTAAAAATGTGGGAGAGAAGGTGTAAAGCAGCATGAAACTGACAAATAAAGGCAAAAAGGTCGCTAAGGCCTATCTCATCAACCTCATTGTTATTGTGGCTTTGTATCTGCTGCTCAATCAGCTGGTGGCAGGTCGTGTTCTCAGCCGTACCATGCAGGGAATCATGATGCTCATTTTTATCAACATTATTCTGGCCACATCCCTAAATCTGACCACCGGCTTTTTGGGGCAGATTGCCCTGGGCCATGCCGGATTTATGTCTATTGGTGCATACAGCGCGGCATTGTTTTCTTTGAATGTGACAGGCTTGCCTGATTTGGCCAGATTCCTGATTTCTTTAATTGTGGGCGGCTTAATTGCCGCACTGTTCGGCCTCTTGGTGGGTGTGCCTGCCCTAAGGCTCAAAGGCGACTACCTTGCCATTATTACCCTGGGTTTTGGCGAAATCATTCGCTCAATCATTGAAAATATGCCCAATGTCACCGGTGGTGCCCAGGGACTCAAGGGTATCCCCAAGCTGGCAAAGCTGAATATTGTATTTCTCATTATGGTGGTTTGTGTTGCCATTATGTTTACCTTTGTGCGTTCCCGCCACGGCCGTGCCATTACCGCCATCCGTGAGGATGACATTGCAGCCTCGGCTTCGGGCATCAACAACACCTATTACAAGGTGCTGGCATTTGTCATTGCCGCATTTTTTGCCGGAGTGGCAGGTGGTATTTATGCTCAGCATTACACCGTGTTGGGTGCCGCAAACTTCAACTTTAATAAATCTATCGATATTCTTGTCATGGTGGTATTGGGCGGTATGGGCTCTCTTACCGGCTCCATTGTTGCTGCCATCGGTCTTACCGCACTGCCGGAACTGCTCCGTGTGTTCTCCGACTATCGCATGATTATCTACTCTCTGGCTCTAATTCTGGTGATGATCTTTAAGCCTTCCGGCTTGTTTGGCCGCTACGAATTCTCGCTGACCCGTGTGCTGGATCAGGCATGGGCAGTGATTACCGGCAAAACAAAGTTGACCCTGCCCCCGTCACTGGCAAAGCTATGGAGCAAGCTAACAGGCAAGAACAAGGCAGAAACACAGAAGGAGGAGGTCAAGTGATGGCACAGGCAGTATTAAAGGCCGAAAATCTCGGCATCACTTTTGGCGGCCTCAAAGCCGTAGAGGGCTTTGCTCTGGAGATGTTCCACGGCGAGCTGGTGGGCCTTATCGGCCCCAACGGTGCGGGAAAAACCACAATTTTCAACCTGCTTACCGGCGTGTATAAGCCCACTGAGGGGATGGTTTACATTGACGGAAAGCCCATGGTCAACAAAAAGCCTCACGAGATGGTAAAAGAGGGCATTGCCCGTACCTTTCAAAACATCCGCCTGTTTAAGGAACTCACCGTGCTGGATAATGTTAAAGTAGCGTTTAACCAGCATATGAAATATTCCATTGCCAGCGCCATGCTGCGGGGCCCCGGTTACTGGCGGGAGGAAGCAGAAATTGACCGCAAGGCCAGAGAAATTTTGGCGGTGCTGCATATGGAGGATATGGCAGACGTGGTGGCCTGCAATATGCCCTACGGACGGCAGCGCAAGCTGGAAATTGCCCGTGCCATTGCCACGGGGGCAAAGATTTTGCTGTTGGATGAGCCTGCCGCAGGTATGAACCCCACAGAAACTGCGGAGCTTATGGAGGCCATTACCATTATCCGGGATAAATTTGACACCTCTATTTTGCTCATTGAGCATGATATGAGTCTGGTTATGAGTATTTGCGAGCGCATTGTGGTCATTGACTACGGCCAAATTATTGCCACCGGCACCCCCTTTGAGGTTGCCAACAACCCACGAGTGGTAGAAGCCTATTTGGGCGCGGATTAAAGGAGGAGAAGCTATGTTAAAAGTATCGGATATCAATGTCTCCTACGGTGCCATCCACGCCATTCACAATGTCAGTCTGGAGGTGCGCGAGGGAGAGATTGTCTCGCTCATTGGGGCAAACGGTGCAGGAAAAACCACCATTTTACATACCATCACCGGGCTAAAAAAAGCCTCCTCCGGTTCTATTCTGCTGGAGGGCACCGACCTGATGGCGGTAGAGCCCCATAAAATTGTCACCCTTGGCATGGCACACGTGCCCGAAGGCCGCCATATTTTTGCTTCTATGAGTGTAGAAGAAAACTTGGAGATGGGCGCCTTTTACCGCAACGATAAAGGTCAGATAGAAAAAGACATGAAGGACGTATTTCAGCGTTTTCCCCGTTTGCTAGAGCGCAGAAAGCAGCTGGCAGGCACTTTGTCCGGCGGCGAGCAGCAAATGCTGGCAATGGGGCGGGCTCTCATGAGCAAGCCGCGTATTTTGCTGCTGGATGAGCCCTCCATGGGTCTTTCTCCCCTGTTGGTAAAAGAGATTTTTAATATTGTGGTAGAGCTGAATCAAAGCGGTATTACCGTGCTGCTGGTAGAGCAGAATGCAAAAATGGCGCTTTCCATTGCCCACCGTGCCTATGTACTGGAAACCGGCAATGTGGTAATGTCAGGCAACGCACAGGAAATGCTGGGCAACGATCAGGTCCGTAAAGCATACCTGGGTGCATAACAAAATATTGAGCGGTGGCTGCAAAATGCGGTCACCGCCTTTTTTATATCACATATCCAGCGCATACAACAGCTTGTTTAACGGCTTTTCATTGACCGGCTCTTTTATTGCGACTATACTGAGCATAAGCAATGGTATATGGGGGTGTTTTCTATGAAAAATAAACACATATTAACGTTATTAATGGCATTACTGCTCCTTCTTTGCGGGTGCAGTATCTCCCCGCTCATACCCGAGGAAAGAAGTACAGGAAAAACCCATACAGCCTCAGCACCCCAAACGCAGACCAACTCTTTCTTTTCACTGACAGTTAATGAGGCAAAGCTCTTGGGCACTGTAGACGGGTATCTGCCGGAAGATGAGGAGAATGGTGCTTTTTTATGGGTAGAAGTGACCATAGTTGCGGTAATGGATACCGATGACCCGATACCTATGTACAGCACCGATTGGGAACTAACCTGGACGGGCTGCCCGGAGCCCCAAGTAGCCTACACCAAATTTATAGACAAACAGCTGGAGGATGAGTGGGACATGGCTCAAGGAGAACAGGTAACCGGTGTACTGCTGTTTGAGGTTCCTGCCCATGTGATAGAATACTCACTGACGTACTCTGAGGTGTGGAGCGACGATTTTCAAGGGGACTCCTATGTCATGGATTTTACAGCCGATGCCAATGAGTACAACAAGGCAGCGGCACCTGAGGATCTGGGCAGAGTGGGTGGTCACGTAATTGATGTGCAGGGTACTCATATGGAAACTGTATTTTTTGATATGGAGCTGTTGGGAACTCAGGTCAGCCCTACGGTAGAAGGCTATGCCACCGGAATAGAGGGTATGGATTTTTTATCTGTTGAGCTTTCTTTTACCAATACCTTTCCTGAGACTATTACCA
>JAEYXR010000045.1 GCA_023431215.1 Bacillota bacterium | reverse complement strand
TAAAGATTGCCGATGAAAACCCTGCGCTGCCACTTTCACGGCTTTATCGTTGGAGCTTTCGCACAACACTAAAAGATAACAGTGAATCGGGGCTTCTGCTCTGTGTGCCCGTAAGAGATGAAAGCGGTAAGGCATTTGCTATATGCGGAATAGAGGTAAGCGACAGACAGTTTAAACGACGGTATAGCCCCGATAACAGCACCTACGCAAACATTTTTACTGCTTTTTGTCCAATTGACAAAGGGCAGCTCTCGGCTCATCAAGGTATGATTGCAGGGAATTCTTATTTAACCAGTGTTTATCCCCAGAATCCTTTTTCAATATCAAAAGGGAAAAAGGGGTTTTCTTTGAACAAAAGTGATGAGCAGGCCTTTGGCGGATTACAAACAGACATAAAGGTTTATCCTTCCGATTCGCCTTATGATAAAGAAAAATGGAAGGTTGCCGTAATGATGGAAGTAACAACTTTGCAAAGTGCCATTACAGGAAATACACCTTATCTATTAATCAGTGTGGTGCTGTTGTTGGCGGGAAGCATAAGCATGTCCATCTTTATCAGCCGCCGCTATTTGCGACCGGTAATAGAAGGGTTGGGTGCTATTAAATCCAAAACTTATGGCAGGGCTGCAAAAAATACTTATATGGAAATCAATGACCTTATGGAGTTTTTGGCAGAGCAGGAAGAACTGCAAAAAAAAGAGGTACATGCCACTTTTCCGTCGGAAACTGCCTCAAGTTCTATGTTTGAAGCTTTCAGGCGTAATATGACAACCCTTTCTCCTGCAGAGAAAAATGTATTTGACCTTTATGTAAAAGGCTATCACGCCCAGGAGATTGCCGACGAGTTATGTCTGTCTATTAATACGATCAAGACGCACAATAGACGAATTTTTGCAAAGCTTGATGTTTCTACTCGCAAGGAACTGCTGGTATATCTGGACATGATGAAAAAGCTAGACCTCATAAAGGAGAGATAAAATTTGGAGAATGTACTTTCTCAGCGAATCAGGACCATATTGCAGGAGCAAAATTTAAAGCAGACGGAGCTTGCCGCTGCACTGGGTGTAAGCAATAATTATATTTCACTGCTGGCGAATGGAAAGAAAACAGGTGTCTCACTTACTCTTGCTAAGCTTATTGAATCCCTGTATGGATATCCAGCCGAATGGGTGATGACCGGGCAAGACGACCATACCCGGCGTGAGGAGTTACTGAGACGTGCCGCAATTGAGAAAATTCAGAAAATGAACGAGATAGAGCTGATGAAATTAAAAGAATTCATCCCACTTCCTTAAAGCGCTTAATTATATAGTTGGCGATAAGGGATTTTAGTAATATAAAAAAAGGTCTCCGGAGCAAGGTTTTTACCTGCACCGGAGACCTTTCATTATTTGCCGCCCTTTTCAAACTCTTCCCGTAGCTTGGACAGAGCTTTGGATTCCAATCTGGATACATAGGAGCGGGAAATGTTGAGCTTTCTTGCCACTTCACGCTGGGTAAGGGGACGACAGTTGCCAAGCCCATAGCGCATACGTATAATTTGTTGTTCGCGGGAGTCTAAAAACGACTGAATAAATTCACGAAGTTGTTTGGCTTTCATTTCAAGATCAATTCGGCTGACAATATCATCATCATCAGCCATAATGTCCATCAAAGTAAGGTTGTTGCCGTCGCGGTCGGTATCGATAGGGTCACTGATTGATACATCAAAAGCACTTTTACGTTTGCTTCTAAAAGTCATTAAAATTTCATTTTCAATACATTTGCTGGCATAAGTAGCAAAGCGTGTGCCCTTTTTATAATCAAAGGTGGATGCCGCTTTAATAAGACCAATGGTACCTATGGAGATAAGATCTTCTTGTTCGCCTGAAATAGCATAATATTTTTTTACAATATGTGCCACAAGACGGAGATTATGCTCGATCAGTTTATTTTTTGCGGCCTGATCACCTTGGCGGATACGCTCCAGACATGCACGTTCCTCGGCGCTGGAAAGGGGTTTTGGAAAAGTGCCGGAACAAGTGACGTGGAGAGCAAGATATAGCATATTGCTCAGTGCAGCTAAAACTAAATCAAAATACATCATAATAGCTCCTTCTGTTGAGTCTTAAGGCTCAGCTGGCCGATACCTTCTAATATATGAAAAAAAAGTGGAGCTCTTGCCTGTACCACATCATCACCTAAAGATTGTGCATAAACCCTACAGCTACTTAAAGAAGTAAATAGCAATTGATTAAATTGTCAATTGTAAAAACCTTACTAATTTGATATGATGTTATTTGTCTCTATGCACAATTATAAAGAGGTGTCTATCATGAAAGTTAGCCCATCGGCTACATTACCAAGGATTGGTCTGCGAAACATAAAAACCGCTATCTCTGCAACCTTATGCGCAATTATTTATTCGTTTTTTGACCGAAACCCAACATTCGCCTGCATCGGTGCAGTATTTGGTATGGATAACAGTGTGGAAAGTTCCTGGAAAACGGGGGGGAACCGGCTGGTAGGTACTGTCATAGGTGGATTTATTGGAATGGGATTTTTTTATGTAACAACTCTTATTTCCGGTAAAACCATTAAGATGCTGCTGCTCTTTTTTGGCATTATGGTTCTTATTTATGCCAGTCAGCTTTTTCACTGGTCCGGCGCAATTCAGGCGGGCTCCGTAGTGTTTTATATTGTAATGCTCAATACCCCGGAGCATCAGTATATAAGTTATGCACTAAACCGCATGCTTGATACTGGTATTGGTGTATTTATGTCTATCCTGATTAATGCTTTGCTGCCACGGGAAAGAATGTGTCGATGGATTTCTAAAATTAGCTCCCTATGTGGAAAAGAAAAATATGCAGTTTTTATAGAGTGTGAGCAAGAGCAAACTGATAAAATTACTGCATAAATCGAATTTATAACCTAATATTTTCAACTAAAACAAAACAACTTATATAAAATATACAAAATAATATTGCATTGCTCTCTGTGATTTGCTAAAATAAGTTTATGCAAACAGCAGTGCCGTTTGCGACCGTTTTTTGATGGGAGACTGTCAAAAGCGGTCGCTGTTGTATGTGGGAAAATATATCGTACTATCAATAAGGAACAATGCACTGTTGCATACGCAATATCATAAATCCACGAAGAAAGAGAGTGATATCATGGCTATCTTAACCAGCGTCGCTACACCTCAGCAAGAGCAGGAACTGTCCAAGGGTATCGAGTGGGTCAATACAGAGGAGCAATTTGAGTGGTTCTATGATGAAAAGGAAGTTTGCCTGATTTTAGAAGGTGAAGCTCTCATTGATGCGCACGGTGAAGAAGTACGTATCAAAGCTGGTGATTATGTTATTTTTCCGGCTGGTCTACATTGCAGCTGGAAGGTACTTTCCCCAATTAAAAAGCGTTATAAGCTTTTGTAAACTACATAAAAGCGCTTTCAGCATTGCTGAAGGCGCTTTTTGCATATTTTAATAAAGCATACAAATACTAGAATTATATTACAACTAAGAAAGGGAAAACCTATGGTAATTTCAAATAACCATGGCAGCATGTATGGTGATGAACACCTTTCCTATGAGGATATTCCTTTGGGTTTGGGGATATCTTTGGCCCAAAATCTGGATGCCATGACCAATTTTGGACGACTGAGCAAAGAACAGCAGCAGAAGATTATCGCTTATGTTCAATGTGGAGCTACAGGGGAAGAAACAAAAGCCAGAATTGAAAATGCAGTATCCTGTTTAAGCGCCGGGTCTTATGATTTCGTGTCTATGTAAGTTCTTTGAAATGCATCAAAAAACAGGTGCATCTTTGCCAAAAAGTGGGAAAGATGTACCTGTTTTTCTTTTGGTTCTTATGCAGATTTACTGATGATGAGTGAAATTTGCTGGCGTACTTTTTCGCCAATTACCTTTGATTCTTCTTTAGACATGGTTTTGGTATCAATGGGAGGTAAGATGGTTACATGCACTTTTGCAGGATGAATCCAAAGGCTGTTTTTTTTCATCAAATTGTGTGTGCCGTCAATACAAACCGGCACAATAGGCGCATCGGCCTTAAACGCCACTTTAAATCCGCCGTTTTTAAATTCACCCAAGGGGCCTCCATTGCTGCGTGTACCTTCAGGAAAAATGATAAAGGAGGAGCCGCTATTTGTCATATTTTCAGCTGCGGATTTTAGTGCGGTAACAGCTTGACGGGGGTTATCACGATCGATAAATACACAGTCCAGCAGTTCCATCCAGGTTTTGATTAGCGGGAGCTTAGCCAGCTCTTTTTTGGCAACCAGAGCATGTGGAGCATCCAGGCCGGTCAACAGAACAGGAATATCAAAGTAGCCCTGATGGTTTGCGACAAACACTGCGGCTTCATCTGGGATATGTTCTTTACCTTCAACGGTAACTTCCGCACCGGCCAAGCGCAGCAGGGAAGAGGCCCACCAAAAAACCTTTTTACCAACAATTTCACGGACAGCCTCAATGTTTCCTTCTGACTTAAGCCGCTGGGCCTTTTTCATTTGAGGAATAAGAAATACAAGGGTTGCCCAAAAGTATATAAACCAAATGATGGTACGCATAGTTCAGTAGTCTCCTTTAAATGTGGTCAATTCTGCTAAAGATATCTTACTAGATTTTGCGTTGAAAGTAAAGTCGAAGATACCGGATAAAAAACCTGCCACATCTTGCAGAAGGAGACTGCAAGGCATGGCAGGTTAGGGTGGGTGTTACTGGGTAAATTTAAAGTGCAATTCTTTACACATTTTATAGCCGGGCGTAATCCCCAACAGGCGGCAAACCAAGGGTGCTACCTCCAACTGAGAAATAAGTGAATCAGAATAATCTCCTTTTTTAACATTATCACTTAAAATATACAAAGGGACAAGCCTCTGCTCTTCAGCGGGGCCGCCATGAATACCCATTGCATCCATACCGTGGTCCGCAGTTACAACGATATCGTAGCCCATGGCAAGCCAGGAAGGAATACTAATTGCCAAAAGCTCGTTTGCAGCGGCAATGGCATTGTGATAGCGGCTGCTGTCACTGCCAGCTTGGTGGCCGGCAAGGTCAATGCCCATGGAGTGTACCAGTAAAAAATCCGGCTGGCGGCTGCGGAGCAAAAAATCTGCGTCCATAAACAAGTGGGAATCAGGATAGGCATCATCTGAATAGAAAATGCCGTTGCAGATGGTGCCGTTAGAATCAAACTGATAACGGTCTGTGGCACGGTCAAATACCTTTCCGTTGTAAAGCTCCGACATCCACATATAAGCTGCTGCTGCAGTACTGAGCCCATTTTCTCGGCACAGTGAAAAGATGTTTTGGCAGATAGAGGGTCTAGTGATGGTATTGTTGGTAACACCATGCTCCCAAACCGGTACGCCTGTCATCAATGTTTCGTACATTGGGCGAGAGATAGAGGGAAGCTGACCCTGGATGCGGTATTTTGCCAACTTGCCTTCTTCACACAGGTGTTCAGGAAAACCCAGTCCCCGGCTGCCGGCAGCATATCCACAGGCATCCAGCAAAATGAAAATTACTTTGCTCATATTGTTTACCCCAACTTAATAATGAAACTTTTCGTGGATGGTGCGTATTTTTTCTGGATTGACTTTAGGAGCATGATATTCGTCCAATAAGCCGTTTTTTTCCTGTTGTACATCGGTAAGCTGTGTATAGCAAAATCCACATAAATGAGGAGAAGCATAGATAGCTTCTATCATACGGCTATAGGTGGCAAGAAACTCAGTTTCGTCTGTGGCTTGGGTATAGCCCCAGCTATCGCTGCCGGTATCCATGGTTATTCCGCCAAACTCTGAAAGCAAAATAGGCTTGCCTTTGTAGTCCCAGCCTTGTGCGTAAGGAAGGTGATCCATAATTGCGCCCGAGAGTAGGCCGTCCAGGCTGGATAAGCAGTTTTTAAAATGTTCTTTTTGCTTTACGTCATCTTCAGCCCCATGTTTGTAGCTATGAAGTGCACAAATATCAGAATCGGTTTGCTCCCAGCCGTCGTTATCAACCACCAGGCGGGTTTTGTCCAAAGATTTTGCCAGATGAAACAAAGTCCTTACAAAGTCCTGCTGTTGGCTGTTGCGGGCCACATCGGGAACGCCCCAGCTTTCATTGAGCATTTCCCATGCAATAATGCAGGGGTGGTTATAGTCGCGCTGAATAACAGAGTGCCATTCGTTGATAAAATGGATAACTGAGGTATCGCTGTAGCTGATAAAGCTTGGCATGGCGCTCCATACCAGATAACCAAGCTTATCTGCCCAATACAAAAAGACAGGGTCCTCTGCTTTTTCATGCTTTCGGCAGCCGTTAAAGCCCATTGCTTTGGAGTGGAGAATATCATCCTTAAAACACTGCTCATCAGGGGCGGTAAGCAAACCGTCCTTCCAATATCCTTGATCCAACACCAGCTTTTGATAATAAGGAAAATTATTCAAATATATTTTGTTGCCGATAATTTCTACCTTACGCATACCAAAGTATGTGTCGGCACGGTCGCATAACACATCATTTGCAAACAGTGAGGCCTCTACATCAAACAGGGTGGGAGATTCAGGACTCCAGCATAGCCCGCCGTAATGAAAAGGGCCATGTAAAATCTTGTTGCCAAAGATATCAACTGTCAGCTTGCCTTCAAGGTTTGCGGTTAATACTGAGCCTTCAAAAAATACTTTATCTCTCAATTTTATGATAAAATTACAACGGCAGGGCAAGGTTGATTGTTCAGAAAGCCGCCAGGAAATTTCTACAGTTCCATCATCAATGTTGGGGGTAAAATGAAGCTTGCTCCAACGGGTATCGCTTACTGGCTCCAGCCAAACTGACTGCCAAATGCCGCTGGAGGGAGTGTACCAGATAAACTCCGGTTTACTGCGCCAAAATTGTTTACCTCGGGGCAGGGTTTCGTCAGCAAGGGGGTCGTACACTTCTACGCAAAGCTCTTCGGTTCCCCAGGTGAGCCAATTGGTAATATCAACAGAGAAAGGGGTGCTGCCTCCTTTGTGCACAGCTACCTGAGAGCCGTTTATCAATACGGAAGCCCGCCAGTCTACAGCCCCAAAGTGAAGCATGATGCGGCGACCTTTCCATTGCGATGGCACCTGCATGGAGCGGCTGTATGTAATGTAGTCGCAGTCACAGGGCTGATGAATGCCGCTAAGCTTGCTTTGAAAGACAAAAGGCACTTCAATGGCTTGCTTTTCTTTTCCGGCAAAGGCAAAGTCCCACTTTCCATTTAGCGAGAGCCATTCTTTACGTCTAAAATCCGGTCTTGGATATTCGTTTCTCATGGTAAAGCTCCTATTATATTCTTATTTAATACCGGACTGTGTAAAGCCCTTAACAATATATTTGTTGATAAAAATAAACACAATCATAACCGGAACAACCGCAACCACAGTAGCCGCCATCATCAAGCCGGGGTTAATCCAGTTTTCACCCAATACCAGCGAGGCAATACCAAGAGTAATAGTTTGAGACTCGGTGCGGCTAATTACCAAAGACGGCCAGAAGTAGTCGTTGTATAGTGCAAGGAAGGTAATAAAGCCCTGGGTCAGCAAAACAGGTTTAATTGAGGGCAAGACCACATGCATGAGCGTCTGCAAAGTAGATGCGCCGTCCAGATAAGCTGCTTCCTCTAAATCTTTGGGGAAGGAAAGCATGAAAGTATAAACCAGATATACCATCATGACACCGGCTCCTGATGGTACAATAAGTGGAATAAAGGAGTTAAGCATACCAAGCTGCTTAAAGATATAGTAGTTGGGAAAGAGGGTAACAATTTCTGGAATTGCCAATGCCCACACCAGAGCAACTACAAAAAAGCCTTTAAAGGGGACGTTTAGCCGTGCCAGTGCGTAGGCTGCCAGAGTACTGGTAAAGACACGCAGCAGGGTGCCGCATACAGTGACAATCAGAGTGTTGAGCAGCCACTGACCGACAGGTGAGGATGTGGTATTGGCAAAGAGTTGAATGTAATTGTCAAGGGTCCAGCTTTGTGGCAGTAACGTAGAAGAACTGAGTGCTTCGGCAAGACCTTTAAAGCTTGTAAAGACCATGAAGGCAAGGGGCAGCAAGAACAGGTAAGCGACGATAGAGGCTACCAGTACCACCATAATCTTTTTAAGATGTTTTGTATGCATGGTAAACCTCCCCTTAACTGTTGATTTCGTCTTTGGCACGGGTCATATAATACTGTGCAACAGAGCAAAGTACAATAATAATACCCAGCAGTACGGTCATGGCACTTCCGATGCCCAGGTTGTTTTGTCCGATGATGGTATCGTTAATAATCATAATAATAGGCTTGGTAGACTGCCCGGGGCCGCCGCCGGTCATCAGGCGGGATTGGCCGAACAAGTTGAAAGAAGCAATGATGGTGGTCATCAGCACAAAGAAAAAGACGTGCTTGATGCTGGGGAGGATGATATCCTTGAGCCGTTTCCAAAAGCCTGCACCATCCAAAGCAGCAGCCTCGTAAACACTGGTATCAATTTCATTAAGAGCGTTAATAAACAGCATCATATTATAGCCGATGGTCCACCACAGTGTGGCAATTGTGATGGAAATCCAGGCAAACTCACGGCTCTCCAGCCAGGGGATGGGCTGTGAGATAATAGACATATTCAGCAGCATATTGTTTAAGTATCCGCCGTTTCCGCGAAGCAGCCAGATAAAAATGGCAGATACTGCAGTGACAGATACGGCATAAGATGCAAAGTAGATGGTTCTGAAAACAGGTTTGCATTTTTCGGGCAGTGCATCAATCAAAAGGGCAAGGGCAAGACTGCCAAAAACAAGGAAAGGTGTAGACATCAATACAAAGGTAATGGTGTTTTTTAACCCCAGAAAAAAGTTTTTGTTGTGCATCGAGCCTGGCAGAAGAATTTTGAGATAATTTTCAAGCCCAACAAAACCCTGATTGCCGTTTATAAGGGAATATTTATGTAGGCTCATAAATACGCCATAAAAAAATGGAACCAGCCAAAACAAAATAAAAAACATTAAAAACGGCAGAAGAAACAAAAATGCCGTAGATTTTTTGGACTTTTTCATGCTAACTCCTTTCGGTTGCGCCGGTTACTTGTGCATTAAGGAGGAAGGGCTACATGGCGAAAAACAAATTATCACCATGCAGCCCATTGAACATTACTGAACAGAAAGCTCGGTAGCGATTTCGGTAGCGTTTTTCAGCTCCTCCATCAGGGCCTCCTTGGTAAGGTCTGGTACGCTGTAGATTAGCTCCCAAACGGTGCTGTAAACATAGCTCATTTGCTCGCGGATGTTATATACAGCAGGCAAAATACGAGCGTTGTCAAAGATTTGGTAGTTAACAGCGGCAACAGGGTATTTTACGGGGTCGGCCTTTACTTTTTCCATGGTAGCAAGATGGATAGGTGCTTGACCGGAATCTGCCCAATTGAGCATGACATCAGGTGTATAAGCGTACTTGAGGAAAGCAGCGATGGCGTCCAGCTTGGCCTGATCTGTTACTTTTGCAGAGACAGCAAAGGTATGTCCGCCTGCGGGTACTGCCAGAGAATCACCCAAAGTGGGGAAGGGAGCGATGCCAAGGTTATCGCCCAGAGTCTCTTTGGCGGCGGTGAAGTTCCAGGGTCCGGTCAAAGACAACGCAGCCTGAATGTTAGTGCCACCTTCGGATTTTTTAAGGAAGGCGTTAATATCATCGTTGGCAGCCATATTGGGGGCGCTTATTTTGTCAGAATAAATCATTTTGTTCAGCTTCAGCAAAGCTTCGGCCGCTTCATCGGTGTCCAGCTTTAGGTGGCCGTCTTCAATAAAGTTTACGTTGCTTTGATACAGCATAGCGCAAACCAGCCAGTCGTTATCACCGCTTAGAGGGATGGCAACGGGATAAACGCCGCTCTTCTCTGAATCCAGCTCTGTCTTTAGTGCTAAAATATCATCATAAGTTTTGGGTGGATTTTTTACCAATTCTTTATTATAATACATGGTATCAGCATATAGATCCAGCGGGAATGCAAAGACACCGTCATCATACTTGGCATAGGTTTGTGTAATGGTGTGGAAATCATTTTCCAAAGAAAGTCCGGCAGCATTATAAATGTCGGAAACCTCACGCAGCAAGCCATCGGCATGATAGGTAGAGATACGGTCGGCGTGAATGATGAGCATATCAAAGTCGTCGGTCTTAAATTTGGTGTAGTGGTCGGCTGTTATCAGCTGCTCTACATAGTACTGATCCTGAGAAGCGTTAAAGCTGTCTACAATTTTGGTCATAAAAGCACCATCACCACCGGTGAAGCCGTTGATAAACTTTACTGTAACCTTACCGGGAGCAGATTGAGAAGCGGTGGAGCTGCTGCCAGAGGGGGTGCTGGAGTTGCTGCATCCGGCAAGCACGCTCAGGGAGAGTGTAGCAGCCAGAATACATGCGAGTAGTCTTTTCATAAATAGCCTCCTAACATTAATTCATAGTTATTCTTGACATTCTGGAAGAAATAAACGATAATTATTACATAAATTAAAGAATAATTGTCGTTGGCTTAAGTATAGTAATAATGCGTATAGTTGTCAATATATTTTATTGATTACAGTATATTTTGTAGGTATTAACAAATATATTTTATGTTTTCTGTTTCTTTTTCTGGCTTAAATGCGTGTTTATTACATAAATAATGTAGCAAAAAGGAGAAAGTATGGGAACCAAAGAAAAAAAGCCTCTTCAAATATTAGGAGAAAGAGATTTTGAACTGTGCTTGGATAACCCAGCGCACCATGAACAAATCAGTTGCATCGGCAAGGCGCTCTCCTCTGGAATTCGTTTGCAGATGATGAATTTATTACGCATATCTCCTTTGTCTATTCAGGAAATAGCTAGCCTAATGTCACTGCCGGTGTCCTCTACAGCACTGCATATTAAGTGCCTGGAGGATGCAAAGCTTGTTATTACTGAGTCACAGCCGGGCATACGGGGGTCGCAGCGTGTTTGTTTGTGCACAGTGCAGCGGATTCATTTAAATGCTGCTGACTATAGTCTGGACCAGGAATCCAAGACGATTATAGTTGATATGCCGGTGGGTGGCTACTATGACTGGGAGGTTTATCCTACCTGCGGTTTGGCGGGTGCTGATGGGTACACTGACAGCTACGACAGCCCAAAGGCGTTCTACTCGCCGCAAAGGCTGGAAGCACAATTGGTTTGGTTTCAACAAGGATTTTTGGAATACCGTTTTCCCAACCACTGTGAAGGAGTAATTGCCCCTCGGGAAATATCCTTCAGCATGGAACTGTGCTCGGAAGCGCCCGGTTATGCCGAAAACTGGCCGTCTGATATTACGGTTTCCATAAACGGGTTGGAGATTGGCACTTACTGCTCACCGGGTGATTTTGGTGCACGCCGGGGGAAATTGACGCCGGAAGCCTGGTGCTA